>NZ_JADBUP010000045.1:0-106344 GCF_020245605.1 Microcystis sp. M061S2
ATTCCTAATAGTCTTTTAGTTTGTTTCGGATATTTTTGAATGTATTCCCAAGTGTAGTTTTTCATGGCTTTTTTTGAGTTACTATTTGTTTTATTATATCCTATTATTGTGATTTAATTAAATTATGGAGAGGTCTATTGGGTATAGACAAGTAGCTTAAGCCGCTTGTCTCAAGAATTTGCGGCAATGAGGTAGTATAATTTAAATGTGTCTTAGCTTAACCCTCTCCACATGACAACAAATCTCACAGACTATAAACATATTTCAATTGATCATCGGGGAGTACCAATAATTGCGGGTTCTACCCTGAAAGTGATTGATCTAGTTATGGCACAAATAGCTTACGGTTGGACTCCAGAAGAAATTCACATTAACCATCGTGATTTAAGCATGAGTCAAATTCACTCAGCATTAGCTTACTATTGGGAACATAGAGAAGAATTAGATCAAGCTATCCAAGCTGATTTAGAATTTGCCAAAAAAATGCGAGAAAAAGCAGGAGATTCTCCCTTTGTTACCCGACTTAAAGCACAGGGAATAAAGTAGTGAATCTCAAACTTTATCAAGAGTGATTTTTAGCCAAGATAGCGATTTTTTAATAGAAGCTAGTCGTCGTCAAACAGAAGGAATTGAATTTATAGGGGTTGTTTACGGTCATCAATTAATGGTATCTATTGGGGACTGTATTAGAGATTTAGAATTAATTGCCAAACTGGGAAAAAGTGAAGACTTAATTTAAACGATCCCCCCTCCCCCCTTATTAAGGGGGGATCGGCGGGGGAATCTGAATTAACACCCACTTACTTAGGGGAGGATTGTTGATTACTTCCCTCTAGTTTTTTCGGCCCAAACTTTGCTGGGTAATCCCCAAACATAGATGAAACCTTCGGCAGCTTTATGATCAAATTGATCCTCGGCTCCGTAGGTAGCTAAATCGGGAGAATAGATAGAATTGACTGACTGACGACCGACCACTTTAGCGTTACCTTTAAACAGTTTCACTCGCACCGATCCCGTTACCTGTTCTTGAGTTTTGATGATAAAAGCATCGATCGCTTCCTTGAGGGGACTGTACCACAATCCTTTATAAATTAACTGTCCGTAGGTATCTTCAATTCCCCGTTTATATTGGGTAACATCTCCAGTTAAAGTCAAACTTTCTAAGTCCCGGTGAGCGTCAATTAAAACTAATAAAGCCGGGGCCTCGTAAATTTCTCGGGATTTAATTCCCACTACCCGGTTTTCGATCATATCTAACCGACCAACACCGTGTTTACCCACTAGGTCATTTAATTGACTAATTAGCGTGACAGGATCGAGATTTTCTCCGTTTAAACTGACGGGAATTCCCTGATTAAAACCAATATCGACGTATTCCGGCTCGTTGGGAGTATCGGCGATCGCTTTGGTCATTAGATAGATTTCTTCCGGGGGTTCCGTCATCGGATCTTCCAAAGGACCAGCTTCAATACTGCGCCCCAACAGGTTACGATCGATACTAAAAGGCGAGGATTTTTTCACGGGAGACTCAATCCCGAATTTTTCCCCGTAGGCGATGGTTTCTTCCCGGCTCATGCCCCATTCCCTGGCGGGAGCGAGAACTTTTAAACTAGGATTGAGGGCCATAATGCCCACATCAAAACGCACTTGATCGTTACCTTTGCCGGTGCAACCGTGAGCGACGGCATCGGCCCCGTATTTCTCGGCAGCCTCTACTAATAATTTAGCGATTAAAGGACGAGCCAGGGCGGTAGAAAGGGGATAACGATTTTCGTAGAGAGCATTAGCTTGAATTGAGGGAAAAGCGTATTCTTTGACGAATTCTTCCTGAGCATTGACTACTAAGGATTCGAGCGCTCCGCAGCGCAGGGCTTTTTCCTGAATCGGTCCTAACTCGTCTCCCTGTCCTAAATCGGCGGCTAGGGTAATCACTTCTTCTACTCCCCATTCCTGTTTGAGATAGGGAATACAGACGGAAGTATCGACTCCCCCGGAATAAGCTAAAACCACTCTCTTGGCGCGTCCCATAATTTTTTCACCTAAAAACGACTAATTGATTACTCTTTCAAGTTTATTATATATCTTGGGGATTGGATGCTTCTTTTTTAATGCTTTTTTGTTTAGTTTTTGATGAAGAAAAGGAATAGGAAGTCACGAGCAAAGAGCCAAAACTAAACGGGCAACCGGCCGCTATTTACGTTTACTGGCAGGACGACGGGAGGATTTTTTCGGAGCGGTATTTTGGGGATTATCGTTAGTTTTATCTTTAAATATTGGAATAGTAAAATGAAACTGACTGCCGTTATTTTTGCCCTGGGATTCTGCCCAAATTTCGCCGCCCCAACCATTAACGATCTGACGACAGATAGCCAGTCCTAAACCGGTTCCCCCGGCACTGCGTCGCAGGGCCCCCTCCTCTTGGTAAAAGCGATCGAAAACCTGTTCTAAAAGATTGGGTTCGATCCCGCGTCCAGTGTCAGAAATGGTTACTTCTAGAGTTTTTGGCTTTCCCGAAGCGACTTCGATCGAGACATTTCCCTCGCGACCGGTAAACTTACAGGCATTATCGAGAAGTTTGGAGAGTAATTCCACTAACCACTCGCCATCGGCTAAAACAAAGGGCAGATTAGGGGGGACAAGATTGCTAATTTTTGGGTTGTCGTTGTCGAGATTGCGGGAGTGAACGTGACTGATGGCTAATTCCACACATTCCGATAAGGATAAAGCTTCGGGATTCCAATTAACCCGGCCACTTTCTAACCTAGAAAGAGTTAAAAAATCTTGGATTAATTTACGCATTCGTTCCGCATCTTTCAGGGCAGTATCAAGCATAATTTGGCGCATTTCCCCCGGCATATCCGGTTCCGAGGCCAAACTTTCTAGACAGACTTGAATGGTGGACAGGGGGGTGCGTAATTCGTGGCCGGTAATGGCGACTAAATTAGAACGAGTGCGATCAAGGGCGGCTAATTGTTCATTTAAATCCTGTAAATTAGCGTAGGCTTCTGCTTGAATGAGGGCGACTCCGATTTGAGTGGCCACCGCGTCCACCAGGGCGACATCCTCGCTTTTCCAAGTGGTGGTATAGGGTCCGCAGTGATGCAGTTCCAACATTCCCAAGAGACGACTTTGGTAAAAAATCGGTACTAATAACCAGGAATAGATGGAACATTCCCGCACCAGATTTTGAATGGAATCCCCGGGGAGACGGGGATCGTGAATAGCGTCTTCAATTTTCAGGGATTCTCTCAATTCCAGCGCTTCCTGAAAAAGAGGATTATTTTTCAGAGGCCATTTTTGTCCTTTGATGGAACTAATGCCGGAGTTTAAAAATTCGTGTTCGATGGTGGCGTTAATGTCGGCCTCATGACAACGATAGACCACGCAGCGACAGACTCCCAATCCCTGCCCCAATTTCTGCACTGCCACCTGGAGGATGGCTTCCGGGTCGAGGGAACGACGGATCGCCGCTGTCACCGAGTTGATCAGTCTTTCCTTGTGTTCTTTCGATGCCAAGGAACGATTGGCTTTCAGCAGTTTATACTGTCCCGCTTGCAAATAAGTGACCAATCGCTGGACAAAGGGATCTGGTTCCTCTTGATGATCCCTGTCCGTCAGTTCACAGATCAGGTATTCTTCTTGGGCGCGCCTAATTTTCTCCGCTAGTTCGGGACGATAATCGAGAATATGATTTAAAAGAATTTGGGCGGCCTGTTGACTCACATGGCGATCGCTCGTCCAAATCCCCTCAAAACGGCGATTATTATCCATAGCTGCCCCATTTTCCCCCTCTGCTGTCAGATGGGTTCGTTCCCGACAGATTAAACAACTAGCATAATGGCGACTGATAACCACTAGATGCCATTCTTGGGCTAAACTGTCGTCCGGTTGAAAAGCGATCGTCTCGTAAACGTCGGAACTATGCTTAAAATCGGTTTCTGGGGCCGACAAAACATAAACTTGCCCGCTTTTGTGGGCAATGCGTCGATAGCGATGGGCCTCTTGACGATAAAAGCGCTCACGCTGAAAACTGGCAATCACTAACGGTTGATCGTCTTCCGCTAAAACCTGATCCTCCATGGCGTGGGATAGCGCGGTCAGGGATGCTTTGAAGTACATCTGCGATCGCAATTGAGGGAGTAACTGCAACAGTTCTGTTAAAACAGAAGTTGATCTGCTCATCGATGATCTGTTTCGAGTCGGGTGTAACTAGCAAGCGCGATAGAGGGAACTAGCAATTTCTCCCTTGACCCTATCCTACAGGCTCAAGGGGACAAGAGGTGAGATCGTGATGGCAAGAAATTTAAACCGAGTGATGCCAAAAGTGAGCGAAATTATTCTAGCTAACTAGAGGTTGCTGAATAAATCTAAAAACCTTGTTGGGTAAGACTTTTAGACTTTTGAGAAATCAAAAAGTGCCAGCCATTGCGGAGATCGGGGGGAAAATTCAGGTACTTTTTCCCTGAAAATTAGGTAATTTACCAGATGAAAATGGGTAAAACCCTACACCCTACACCCCACACCCTGCCCCCAGGAAAAGCTTTTTGCCGCAAACCCTAACTAGATGTAGGCGACTTTCATTGCCCAAAGGATCAGAGCAATAATACTACCGATAACGATAATGGACGATATCGCCACTACTGCTGGTTTATCGGCCCCCTCGAATTTCATAATGCCACGATTTAAGTCTGACATTGCCCTTAACTCCTTTTCATGAGATGGATGTGGAAAGTATGAGACACTTTAGGATCATAAATTAGCGAACTCTCATCTATCCGTGTTATTAGAAATTGGTATCATTCGGCTGTCTTTAATCATTCTAGGCGTTCTTTTCGCCCTTGCCCTTTTCCTTGAGGCTATTTTAAGAATTGTCTTCGGGTTCGGTAATCCGCTTATTTACGAAGCCGATGCCGAAATTGGCTATCTTTTGGCTCCTAATCAACAAACGCGCCGGTTTTCCAATTTTATCGCCGTTAATCAGTATTCGATGCGGAGCGATCCGATTACACCCCAACGGCCCCCGGAGACGACGAGAATAATGTTAATCGGTGATTCGATCGCTAATGGCTCCTGGTGGACAGATCAAAAAGAGACCATTTCTGCTTTAATCGCCAAAAATTTAGGACAGAATCTGACGGGTTCGGTGGAAGTTCTCAATGCTTCGGCCAATTCTTGGGGACCGCGCAATCAATTGGCCTATCTGCGACGTTTCGGCACCTTTGAATCTCAGGTGATTGTGTTATTAATGAACACCGATGATCTGTTCGCTTTAGCTCCTAGTTCGGCGGTGGTGGGACGAGAAATTAATTATCCCGCTCGCCGGCCAGCTTTAGCTTTAATCGAATTATATGATCGATATTTTAAGCGTTATCCTCCCCTACCACCAGTGCAAGAAGGGGGCGATCGAGTGGGCAATAATCTAACCGCTCTTGCCCAAATTCAAGCCCTTGCTCAGGCTAATCAAGCCGGTTTAATTATCGCTATTACCCCCCTCATTCGCGAAGCTCAAAAACAGGGGCGAGATTATGAATTAAAAGCCCGTCAAAGACTAGCGGATTTCACCAGCAACCAGCAGATTTTTTATCTAGATTTTCTGCCCATTTTTCAAGCTCATCCTAATCCTGATTCCCTCTATCGCGATAATATTCATCTTAGTCGAGACGGTAACGAGTTAATTAGTCAAAAACTGACCGAGGCAATCAAAAAAGTCTTTTAATTAGGGTTTACTGAATCAGTTATCAGTTATCAGTTATCAGTTATCAGTTATCAGTTATCAGTTATCAGTAAACAGTTATCGGTTCACTGTTTACTGTTCACTGTTTACTGAAAATACTCCCCACTCCCCAATTCATAATTCATAATTCATAATTCATAATTCCCTAACAACCATACCAAAGCTTTTCTATCTGCTTTGCTAGGGCCAATAACTCAGAGCGATCGCTTGTATCCCTTAACAGGGTGACATGGCCTAATTTTCGACCGGGACGGGATTTTTTACCATACCAAAAAACCTGAGCGCCGGGGATTGCCGCTAAAATTGCTCTTTTTTCGCCATAATCGCCGTCACTATCCTCAAAACCCAATAAATTAACCATGACTGCCCCGGCAGATTTTAAATCCGTGGCTCCAAGGGGCAAATTAGCCACTGCTTGCAGTTGTAGGGCAAATTGGGAGGTAAGACAGGCAGAAAGGCTGTAATGACCCGAATTATGGGTACGGGGAGCGATTTCATTAATCAATACCTCTCCCTGCGGAGTGACAAATAACTCTATCCCGAAAACACCCACCGCCGACAAACTACTTAACAGATGATGGGCGATAGATTCGGTTTGAGCCTGTAAAGATTGGTTAAGAGCGGCGGGAGCGATTACCCAGTGACAGACTTGCTCCTCTTGATGGGTTTCTACCACGGCATAGGTGACGATTTCCCCAGTTAATCCCCTAGCGGCAACGATGGCTAATTCGCGCTCGTAGGGAATATAAGCTTCTAACATCAAGTCAAGACGCTCTAATTGCGGCTTTTTGGTGTTTAATTCTTCAGGAGTGCGGATAATAAAGGTTCCTTGACCATCATAACCGTGTCGTCGCGCTTTCAGCACTAGCGGAAAAGGATAATTTTCTAATTGGGATAAATTATCTATCGCCCAAAAATCAGGCACAGGCAACCCTAGAGAGCGTAAATAAGATCTTTGCTCGTATTTATCCAATAGGGGGCGCAGATTTGCCAAACTAGGATAGAATTTAACTCCTGTGGCCGCTAATTCTTCCAGGGCATCTAAATTAACAAACTCATTTTCAAACGTGATCAGATCACAATGTTGAGCTAGTTTTTTTGTGCCTTCCACGTCAGCTATTTCGGCAAAAACAACCCCGTCAGCTAAAGCAACGGCGGGATCGTCGGGGTGTGGTGTTTGTACAATTAGAGAAATGCCTAATTTCTTGGCTTCCTGTGCCATCATCCATGCTAATTGTCCACCACCAATAACACCAACCCTTGTTTGCATCATTGATCACATCCTAAAGATTCTGGAGTAGAGACGCCGGTTTTTGAGTTGACACCCTCGGCTCTTTCACAGAGATTTTTGATTTGTTGAGCGTCAAGCACTGCAAAACTAAAATCAGCACCGTTGATATTGACTCCCTCGAAAATGGTACGCAGCATGATCGCTTCGGCAAAAATGGCATCGCTTAAATCGGAATTTTTAAAGGTACTCAGATAGGCTAATCCATTGGTTAAGTCCGCTCCATGAAAGTTGCCTTCGATGATAGAGGCTCCGTTAAACACTGCCCCGCGCAAATCGGCAGAGCTAAAGTTAGAGTCTTGCAGATTAACGTTAGTAAATTGGGCAGATTGCAAATTTTGTCCCGAAAAATCCTTTCCTGTCAGATTCTGGTTTTCATAACTGGCATTGGCTCCTGTGACAGCAGCAGAACTGGCCGCTAAGGCATTGACAGGAGATAGGATAAATAGTAATGCAAAAAAAGCGATCGCTAATCGAAAGATAGTCTTCATTGGCGGAAAATTCCATCAGTGGGCATTCTTGATTTTATAGCAGTAAGCCATCAGCCGTCAGCTTTTCGCCGGCCGCTAGAAATTGCTGGCACACAAACCTTTATAATGGCTGTCTAGGCTTATACTGCCATGCAATTTGGTCTAAACAAAAATATTTAAGCTACAGTCCCTCAGCTTTCAGTTAAATAAGGTAAAAGACAAAAGTTAATTAATTTTCTCTCTCCTGACTCCTATTTCTAAGGACAATTTCTGATTTATACAAGAGGTTTGATGGATACACCGCAACTTTTATTCAATGGTTTAGCCGTCGGCAGTATTATTGCTCTGGCTGCTGTTGGGTTAACCCTTACCTGTGGCATTTTGCGTCTGTCTAATTTTGCCCACGGCGATTTTATGACTTTGGGTGCTTACATAACTTGGGTGGTAAATGCTCAAGGGATTAATCTCTGGTTAGCGATGCTGGTGGGGGCAGCAGTGACAGCTATTGCCATGCTCATTGCCGAGAGATTATTATGGAAACCTATGCGCGATCGACGGGCCGATTCTACCACTTTAATTATTATTTCGATCGGTTTGGCTTTATTTCTTCGCAATGGTATTTTAATGATCTGGGGCGGTAGTAATCAACGCTACGATCTGCCTGTGATGACCGCTACAGAAATTTTTGGGATTAAAGTAGCTTTTGATCGCTTGTTAGTTATTGGTTTGGCAATTATAGTTATTATTGCCCTCCATTTGTTATTACAAAAAACCAAAATCGGTAAGGCGATGCGTGCCGTAGCTGATAGCACCGATTTAGCTAGAGTAACCGGAATTAACGTCGAATGGGTTGTTTTCTGGACATGGATAATTACGGGAGTTTTAACTGCTTTAGCCGGAGCGATGTTCGGGTTAATTACTGGGGGAGTGCGTCCCAATATGGGCTGGTTTTTAATCTTACCAATGTTTGCGTCCGTGATTTTAGGTGGTATTGGTAATCCCTACGGAGCGATTGCTGGGGCTTTAATTATTGGTGTTGCCCAAGAAATTAGTGTTCCCTTAATTGGTTCTGATTATAAATTAGCCGTGGCTTTATTAATTATGATCTTGCTGTTATTATTCCGTCCCCAAGGTTTATTTAAAGGCACGGTTTAACAGTTATCAGTTATCAGTTATCAGTTATCAGATGTAAGTTTTAAGTTATTTATCTTCATCTTTATCCCTGTTTACTGTTTACTGGACGGCTACGCCGTGCCTTTGGCAACACTGAAAAGCCCAATCTTTAATCCTGAATATATTCTTCCCCGGTGATTAAAGCGTATTCAGCGCGGGTGAATTCTCGACCTAAATAAGCAGCATGATCGAACATAGTAATCGGACAAGGTTGGGTTTCTTCGATCACTTTGACGGCTAATTCTTTGGCAGTTCTGGCAGTGTAAATAGTCTCAGGATTGCGATCAAGTTTTTGCCTAACACCGATAACTTTTCCCGTTTCTGGATCGACGGCTAAACCTTTTTCATTGATAATATTGCTGTAATGTTTGGCACAGATTAACCCTGCTTCTCGGTCGAGATAAATAATAAAATATCCTGCGGGATCGAGAGCGATCGGACGTTTGGAAAGTTGATTATCAATAGCCGTGATTTGGGATTTTAATTCGCTCATTTTCTTGACAAAATTACTTAAATATGTAGATGAAAGCAAGAGCAAATTATATCACATACCATCATCCTTTTTCTAGAGCATTTTGTAGATATAGGCCGTATTTTCTGTGAGCAAATCTGACCTACTGAGCAATCATACTAAATCCTGTTTAAAAAGTATAGGAGAGTGGGGAAGGCCAGAACAGGGAGAAACAATCCATAACTTGAGAGTTAATCAGACTATTAATACTAAATCCGTTGAGTATAGGCTACTTATGAGGACAGGCAAAGGGCAAGAGGCAAGAGGCAAAAAGGGGAATAAATAATCAGTCTTTAATAACCGGATTTAGTATAAAAACGGATTTGGTATCACACCAGCTGCAATGTGGGGGCGCAAAGCTCGCGCCCCTAATCTAAGGTCAAGAAATAACAGGCTGATAGCTGAGAGCTTAACCCTATAAATCTTCTTCTACCAAAGCCTCGACCCGTCCTGTTTTGACCGCTTCCACCAAAGCGGCGTGATCTCGTTCTGTCTGCTCGGCATAAGCGATCGCAAATTCGCCCATGGCTAGATCGAACTGATCTCCTTTTCCCAAATAACCGCTAATAGTGGCCGCGTCTCCAGATTTAGCGTGAGCGCGGGCCAGAGTCCAGCCGCAGAACTCGGCGTAGCGTTGCAGTTGGACGGCCGATACTCCCTCAATGGGTAGGGAAAACTTCATATCCCGCAGTTGCCGTAAATAGAAGTTATTGCCCCGTCTTCCCTGGGTCCAGCCTAAAAATATGTCGCTAGAGGATTGCATCAATCTCTGGCCTGTAACTACCCGTTGTCCCTGATTTTCGTACTGGCTCTTGGCGGTATAGGGTTCCAGAACCGAAGGGCAAGCCTCCTTAACTTGTAGGATGAGGGGATGGTTATCTTCCGAGAAAAATAGGGCGATATAACATCTGGTGCCGACACTGCCAATGCCTACCACTTTCAGGGCAAAGTCCTCTAACCGGTAGC
The DNA here is from genome assembly GCF_020245605.1 of Microcystis sp. M061S2. Classification (NCBI taxonomy): domain Bacteria; kingdom Bacillati; phylum Cyanobacteriota; class Cyanophyceae; order Chroococcales; family Microcystaceae; genus Microcystis; species Microcystis sp. M061S2. The sequence continues at coordinate 10,143 of NZ_JADBUP010000045.1, forward strand.
GATCAAACAGGACCCGGCGTTCCTCCGGCAGGGATTGGCGATAGTCTTCCAGACCCTCACGCACGAGAGTCTCCCAATCCGGTTCGTTGACATGGTAGAGGATGGGCGGCTGATCGACAAAGCGATTGCGTCCCGCGGTTTGGGTGACGATCTTGGGGTAGAGATGTTCGATGATGCGCTCGCGGGCTTTTGTCATCATCTGTTCCCGCAACTTCCGCGTCTTTTCGTCGGGAGCCATCTCGATCACCTGTTCTACTCCTATGCGCGTGTACCATACCTCTAAGGGACTGAGGCGAGAATATTCCCGCAGGTGTTCCCGATAGGAACGAGCGCAATCGATCGCCGCTGCCTTCGATTCTCGATCGGATAGATCGCTATCCCTGCCGGCGATGACAAAGCTGACCACTAGACGCTTGAGATCCCATTCCCAAGGTGCGGGTAGGGTTTCGTCGAAATCGTTAATATCGAAGACTAAATTGCGTTCGGGGGTGGCAAAAAATCCAAAGTTCAACAGGTGGCAATCCCCGCAGGCCTGCACGATAATGTCGGTTTTGGGAGTGGTGGCCAGATCGTAGGCCATCAAGGCAGCGGAACCGCGCAGGAAGGTAAAGGGACTCCGCAACATTCGTCCGTAGCGGATGGGAATCAATTCCTGTAATCGCCCCCGATTTGATGCTTCGATGATTTCGATCGGCTCTCGACCAGCTGCGGGGGGTTGCCAGATAGCGTGGCTAGAACGCGGCAATCGCTCCCGCAGGGATTTACCGATCTGGATGCGTTCTTCCCGTGAACGGAATCGAGCTTGAGAAGGTGAGCGGATCGGGGTTTCTATTTGGTGGTTCATAGCGACTTTTTCCCCTGAATGAGATTACATCCCTTGCTGTTAGATGACTAAATGAATACAAGCAATAGGAAATAGATAAGTTAAGACTGATGGTTCCCCTTCTTGGATAACTTTCTAACATTTCCCCCTTTAGAGATAGCTTCTGATGCTCGGTTCAACAATTAATCTTCACTCGTTTCTTATCCGGGGAAGATCAACATTATCGATGATACATTTTTTTCTGAAATGGCTATCTCTTAAATTTGCTTAACTTTTAGCCCAATGGCAGCCCTACTATTTCAATTATATCTTGCTCAAAAATTGCTGGCGGAATGCTCGTAACAAAATTTTATCTAATGGTCAGCCTTCAGCCAGGGGCTAAACTCTCGCTCTTTTGTCGGGAAAAGGGGGGTATATTTCAGGTTAAAGGTGAAAATTTCCCCCTTGCCCGACTTCTGTAAGAAGTTTTCTGTTTATTTTTTTGGGTAATGATTTGGTAGTAAGCTAAGACGTATTTAAACCGCTTATTCTTAATGATCAGCCGAATCTCCCTCAATCCCTTTACTGTTGCCTCTTGCCCTCTTGCCTGATCTCAACAAGCAATTTAAATTATGAACAGCTTATTAGTTTAGGTCTGTGAACCGAGAATTTCCCCCTAGATTGTCTAGAAATGAGCGGTGAAAGTGTCAATCTTGAGCAGGGGATGATGGGGGTGGGTTACGATGATGAAACACCTCGATCGCTTCCTCTAGGGTTGGATAAATACGTTCGGTCGAGATCGTCTCGGATAGGTCTCCTTTTTTTAATTGCTGATATAAATCTTGCTTCACCCGCGCCATGGCAAAAGTAATACCACGGCCGATTAATTCTCGATGTAATTCTTTCAACATATCGACCGCCGTAATATCGATATCTAGAATCGCTTCGGCGTTGAGAACGAACCACTCGACGGGGACTTTCTCCGCTTCGATCGCCGCTATTACCCGTTTGCGAAAATTCTCGGCGTTGGCGAAACAGAGGGGCGCGTCGTAACGGTAGAGAACCAATCCGGGGATCGTCGTCGCGCCCTTCCAATCCTCGATGTCGTGCAGGCCCGCCAGATTCGGCACTTCCCCCAAAACCGCATCGTGTGGTCGCATCAGCCGTGCGAACAGATCGACCACCGATAACCCCACGGCAACGCCCACCCCGACGAGGATATCGGTGGCCAGGACACCGAACATGGTGACGAGCGCCAATCGGAACTCACTGGTTTTGAAACAAAGCAGACGTTTGAACTCCGAGATCTCGATCAGACGGAGCGCGGCGTAAATCACGATCGCCCCCAGGGCCGCTTTCGGAAACAGGGATAGCAGCGGGCGCAAGAACAACAGTACCAAAATCACGATCAGAAAAGCCACGAGGGAAAACAGTTGCGATCGACTGCCCAGAGAATCGCCGATCGCCGTGCGACTGCCGCTACTGCTGACGGGAAAGCCTTGCATGATGCCGTTACCAATATTCAGCGCTCCCAGGGCGAGTAATTCCTGATTGCCATCGATGCGATAGTTGTTTTTCGCCCCGAACGCGCGTGCGGTCAAGACGTTATCGGAATAGCCGACGAGGGCGATACCGATAGCCGAGGAGAGTAAATAGACGAACTGCTGGGAAGAAAAACCCCTCGGTACTTTCAAACTCGGTAAACCGGCGGGAATTTCCCCGATCACGGCGATGCCTCGCTCGTTCAGATCGAACAAATATACTGCCGATGTCGCCAGTAGAACCGCGAGTAAAGGGCCGGGGGCATTGGGAAAGCGACGTTGTACCACTAGCAGGAAAATTAAAACACCGGCGGCAAGAATCAGAGTTGGTGGGTGAATCTCGGATAAATGTCGGGAAAATTCCCCGATCTGTCCGAAAAGCGATTCCGCTTTCAGTGACATCCCGCTAATTTTTCCCAACTGACCGACGATCATGATCACCGCTACTCCGGCCATGTAGCCAACGAGGATCGGTTTGGAGAGGAGATCGGCGAGAAACCCCAACTGGGCGAAAGCGGCGACGCAGCAGACGCTCCCCACGAGTAAGGCCAATAGACTGCACAGACTGGCGTAGTTACTACTATCTCCCGCGACGAGGGGCATGATAGCGGCGGCGGTCATTACTGCCGTCGTCGATTCCGGCCCGACGGAGAGTTGTGGTGAGGAACCGAGCAGCGCATAGATAAGCAGCGGCGGTAGGATCGCCCATAATCCGGCGATCGGTTGTACTCTGGCCAGTTCTGCGTAGGCCAGACATTGGGGAACGAGATAGGCCGCCACGGTGATCCCCGCGATGACATCTCCCCGCAACCAGGCCGAGCGATAGGAGCGCAGACGCTTTAACCCGGGTAGAGAAAACCGCTCCCTAGAAAAATTTAATCGAGTAGGCATCCTCACCTCTTCTCCTGTCATCGAAAATGTCTCGAAAATCTCGCCTGCCGCTCAACTAGCGGTAGGAATACTTTTTCGCCAGTTTAACCCGGTTTTTTCTAGTTTAGACCTCTTGCATAATTTTTTTATGGTACGATGAATAGTTTTGCTTTTTTCTCGATTTTTAGATGGAAGTGGAAAAAAGAATAAAATGTGATCTTAGGTCAGGAAATCATCTATACTTTTACTATGTTTATTAGCAAAAGTATGGATTATCAAGACTTATCAGATGAACATTTCAAACGCCGTTTCGATCTGTATAAACAAACCTAGAGAAAGATGGTAGAATCAGTAAAAAGTTTTGAAGCTGAATCTAATTCAGTATCTAAAAGGGAACCGAAACCTAAACTATCTATAGAAGAACAAGTTAACGTTAGAATATTGGCGAGAATATAGAACATATTTTCACATTGGTACAAGCGGTCAAATATCAGAATCAACTATAGGTCGGATTGTAAATAAGACGGAAAAAATGCTTTGACAGTCGGGAAATTTCCGTTTAAAAGGAAAAAAAGCTCTACTAAATCAAGCAGAGATACCGGTCGTAACGGTAATGGATGTAACGGAAACTCCCATTGAACACCCCAAAAAGAAACAGAAAGATTTTTGGCGTTGCTGAATCAAGGTATGAATGACAACCTTGCACCCATCCAAAAGTTAGTTTGGGTCTAGGTTTTAAAAATCCCACAAAAGAAGATTCATATCTCAAATCAGCAACGCCAAAAATTCTACATCCCATTTTACCCCATTTACAGATGCACCGTTAGCGATTCTTTTTAAATTACTAATTGCCTTTAAAATAGAGGTTTTTCCTGCACCTGAGATACCAACTAATAAATTCAAATCTGGAAAAATATCCCAAGAATCTATACTTAATCCAGAGGATAAATCTTGATAGGATAATCTCAAAAGTTTCATAATAATACTAAATCCGTTAAGTATAGGCTACTTATGAGGATAGGCAAAAGGCAAGAGGCAATAGGCAAAAGGCAAAACGGAGAATAAATAATCAGTTTTTAATAACCAGATTTAGTATAATTAGCCACTGCCAAAACTAAAAAGGGTGAGTTAATTCTCACCCCAAGACTTTACTGCGGATCGAGTTTTAGGACTGCCATAAATGCTTCCTGGGGGACATCAACAGTTCCGATCGCTTTCATCCGTTTTTTCCCTTTTGCTTGCTTGTCTAACAGCTTTTTCTTGCGGCTAATATCACCACCATAACACTTAGCTAAGACATCCTTTCTTAAAGCGGGAATATGTTCACTAGCGATAATTTTAGAACCAATAGCTGCTTGAATGGGAACCTTAAATTGATGCCGGGGAATCAATTCTTTTAACTTTTCGGTTAACGCACGACCAACATAATAAGCTTTATCCCGGTGAACGATCATCGCTAAAGCATCAACGGGATCACCATTGACCATAATATCTAATTTAACTAGCTCATTTTCCCGATAGCCAATTAATTGATATTCCATACTAGCATAACCGCGCGATCGAGATTTTAATTGATCGAAAAAGTCCGTCACCACTTCTGCTAAAGGTAACTCATAAATCAAAGCGGTGCGAGTTTTAGTAAAATAACGCATATCCTTGAAAACTCCCCGACGACTTTGACATAATTCCATCAAAGCACCTACATAGGTTTCCGGAGTAATCATTTCCACTTGGATATAAGGTTCCTCAATTTTTTCCCGTTTTTGTGGGGAAGGTAACAAACTGGGATTATCCACTTCGACAATTTCCCCATCGGTGGTAGTGACCTGATAAACTACCGAGGGAGCAGTGGTAATTAAATCTAAATTATATTCCCTTTCTAGTCTTTCCTGCACGATTTCCATGTGTAGCAGTCCCAAGAAACCGCAACGGAAACCAAAACCCATGGCGCTAGAAGTTTCCGGTTCGTAGGATAGAGCTGCATCGTTTAATTTTAACTTTTCCAGCGCATCTTTGAGATCGGCGTACTGATCGGCATCGGTGGGGAATAATCCGCAGAAAACCATCGGTTTTGCTTCTGTATAACCGGGTAAAGGCTCTTGTGCCGGTTTAGCGGTTAGAGTAATCGTATCACCCACCCGGGCATCAGCGACGGTTTTAATCGCGGCTGCCAGATAACCCACTTCTCCCGCGTGCAGTTCATTTACTTGTACCTGTTGCGGTGATAAAATTCCCAATTCATCGATAACAAATTCTTTACCAGAAGCCATAAAACGAATTTTATCGCCCTTTTTCACCCGACCATCCATGACGCGGAAATAAACAATTACTCCTCGATAAGCGTCGTAATAACTATCAAAAATTAAAGCTCGGAAGGGTTCTTCGAGGGTATCTTGGGGAGGGGGAACTAATTGGACGATCGACTCTAGAATATCATTAATACCGATCCCAGCCTTAGCCGAGGCCCGAATCGCCTCACTACAGTCTAAACCCACCACTTCCTCGATTTCCGCCGCGACTCGTTCCGGTTCGGCACTGGGTAGGTCGATTTTATTTAAAACTGGGATAATTTCGAGGTTATTTTCCAGTGCTAGGTAAACATTGGCTAAAGTTTGCGCCTCTACTCCTTGGGACGCATCCACAACTAATAAAGCTCCCTCGCACGCCGCTAGAGACCGAGAAACCTCGTAGGAAAAATCCACATGGCCGGGGGTATCAATCAGATTGAGAACGTATTTTTGACCATCCTTAGCGGTATAATCCATGCGTGCCGCCTGTAACTTGATGGTGATACCTCGTTCCCGTTCCAAGTCCATATTATCGAGAAATTGTTCTTTCATCTCCCGTTGGGCTACGGTTCCCGTAATTTGCAGGAGGCGATCGGCGAGAGTTGATTTACCATGATCGATATGAGCGATGATGGAAAAATTGCGAATGCGAGAAACGGGAACGTCAGTCATCGTGGTTCACTGTTGGCAAAAGTCAGGGGTTTATAAAATTTTAGATTCCTTAATTCATTGTAGAGGTAAAGTCTCTAAGGCTGGAGCAAAAGCGAAAAGTAAAAGGTAAAAAAAGCTAAACTGCAAGTATAGTCAGGGTTTTGACCTTAGCTTCCCCTCTCGGCATCCACAGGAAACTATGGTAGGCTTGATTATGCTGACAAAATCAGGCAAAGGGCAATGGCTAAGGAAAGGCTCTATGATTTGTCCAAATCGGATTACTATAGATAAACTCTTGGATGAGAATCCTCGACTGACGGGTAGAATGATAGATAGCAATCATTAATAGAGCTTATGAACGACAATGCTACACCGACTCAGCGCACGGCGGAGAAAGTTGAAATCGCTATTCACCTTGACTCGGAAGTTTTAGAACAGATTAAACACCTGACTAACGATCCTAGTCGCATTATCGAAACAGCGATTAAACAGTGGCTAAGAGGAGAGAAACAACCGGATGAGGACTTAACCCGTCATCTTCGACGCAATCCCCCCGTACCACCCAAAGGGGAATGGAATGACTAAGATTTTTCAGTCTCTAATAGGTTATTTCCCGACGGAGAGACTGAAATATTTTCTTAGGTCAACTATTGATGGTAATTGAGATTTTTTCCCCAACTAAGCTGGTCATACTAGATTCGTTGAGTATAGGCTGCTTATGAGGACAGGCAAAGGGGGGAATAGATAATCAGTCTTTAATAACTGGATTTAGTATCATTTTGCTTGGGTACTGACAGGGGGAACAAAACTGATGCAGATAGAAATTCAAGGAGCCGATGCTATCAAAGTTGCTCAGGATATCCTAGAGATGGAAGGGGTGCAAGGCAGCTACGAAGTTATCTCCGAAGTGGAGAGAGAGGGAACCCTTGCCACCATCGCCACCATCATCGGCATTATTAGCGGAACAATCGCCATCGCTGAGAAATTGTACCAATTAAAGCGAAAAATTGACTCTCCTGAAACCCCGAAGATCGAACGAGTGTTAATTGTCAGCAAAAACGGCGATCACCTGCTGCTCAAAGATGCTACCCTAGAGCAGCGATCTGTTCTGAGCGTCTGGTCAATCTTTCAACCAGTCTTTGAGCATATTGAGGGGAGTTTTGTGATATGTAGTTGTAGATGGCTGATCAATAATTAACGGCTAAATTTCTTGCTTTTTGTTTAATGTTTTTTATTTCCATGATGGTTTCCAAAATGACTCCTGACAATGGATAATTATCAACTATTCATTATTAATTAAAAGGGCGATCGCAAAATTACGCCTTCTTAAAAAAGAGATTAAACACCTTCAGCAAAACCCAAAGGTTGAAACTGAACATCATTGATAATTTTAACCGTTTCCCCCGACTGCTTAATCACAAACAAACCGCGCCGATAGGCATAGACATCTATCCCCTGATCAATTTCAATGCCTGCCACTGCCCCATAAACCCGAAACTCTCGAAATTGGGGGAAAGCAACCTTAAATCGCTGTAATCGGCTGACAAAATCATCTACATCATCCCTCGACAGTCGAGATTTACATTCTACCGCCACCAACTCGCTCCCATTCACCGCCACAATATCAATCTCCATTGCCGCCCCAGAACGCTTACTTTTCAAGCGACTCATCGTTTGAGTGACATCAATGCCCCGTTCCTGAAATAAACGCACAACCGCAGGCTCTACCATTTCTTCTATAAAAAGACACAAAGGAGTTGTTAAGCTATTGACCGCTTTGGTCGTTTCTTGTACCTGTTTTTTTAATTCTTCCATCGTGCGATTAGCTTCCTCTCTGCGGCGATCAGCTTCGGCACTGCGGCGATCAGCTTCCTTTTGAAACTCGGCAAATTGGGCCTCAGTTCTTTCAAATAACTTGTAAATATCGGCGATCGTTACAGCGTCTGACATAGGAAGATTCTTCAAGCTTGAGGAGTCTAGTCCCATTCTAGCGACTTGGCCCAGAAAAAATGTCCCTAGCTTCTCATCCGTGTTTTTTCAATCAATTATTGACTATCAACTAATCAGCGATCGCAGTTCAAGGGGAAGGGGTCAAAGGTCAAAAGGCGATCGCGGTCAATGGATAATAGGCAATTGACAATGGATAATTATCAACCGAAGCTCATGCGGCCATGGGCTACTATTTTGATCATCAGGAAGAAATTGACCTGGAAATCACCCAAGAATGGGATCAGGTACAAATTAGCATGACGCAAATAGCTAAATCACTTTTTACACCGGGATGGAAGAAGTGACTTTTTCCCCCCCCTTACCCCGAATGCACCCCGTAACTGATATAAGTAGAGATGTAGGTCTATAACCAAAATTGCCGCATCAGTTCGGTTAGGTGACTGTTTTTCGCTTGTCTAGGAGGGTAGATATGCTCAACGAATTAATTTATGAAGGATTAGGTTTAAGTGCTGTTTTCGGAGGACTATTCCTCTGGTCGCGCTCTGGTCTCGTCAGCAAAAATACCGCCCTTTTAGCCGCACAAGCGCAATTACAGCAAAGTAACTCAGATTTGTTTGCTCAAGTCAAGGGTTTAGACGTGGCGCAATCAGAGTTAAAAGACGAAAATCAGCAGCTGCACGCCAAAATAATTTACATAGAACAACATTCCGCCCAATTACAGCACAAAGCTACGGATTTAGAAAATTCTCTCCAGTCCCTCCAGCAAGCTGTCCAGATAGGTGAGAGTGAAATTGAACACCTGAAAACCACCGCTAAGGAAATAGAAGCGGAGAAAGCTGGTTTGATGGAGCAATTAGAGGGAGAAAAAGCCCAAATTACTAGCCTAGAGGCACAGATTCAAACTTTAGAGCAGCAAAAAGGTGAAATTAACCGTCAATTTGATTTGACTAAAAAACAGACCACCTCTCTCTATAGTCAAATTCAGACCCTAGAACAGGATAAAGCTCTCTTACAGCAAGAGCTAGAAAAAGCCGAGGAATTAAGGGCAAAAGTGGCCGATTTAGAGCATAAAAACCAAGAATTAAGCGATTTAGCCGCCCAAATTCCCAGCTGGCAAGGTCAAATTCAAACCTTAGAACAGAATCTGGCTCACCAAACAGAACAGTATGAGCGAGGACAGCAGGAAATAGCCAGCTTACAGGGTCAAATTACTGGGTTAGAGCAGCAAAAAAAGTCTCTCAGCGAAGATTTAGCCGCAAGTCAAACTCGATCGCTCTCTTTGGGCCAAGAATGCGACAATTTAACTATAAAACTCCAAGAAACCGTCGCTCAAGTGACAGCCATAACCGCCGAAAAGGACAGTCTCGGCGCTCGTCTCGAAGCGGCTAAACTGGAGTTACAAGCTTTAGAAGTCCAGAAAGGGGAATTATCGGCAGAATTAACCACTGCTGCCGAAAAAATTGCTAATTTAGAAGGGCAATTACAGGAATTGACCCAGTTCCCCCAACAATTGGCCGATTCTCAGGCAAAAATTGCTGATTTAGAAGGGCAATTACAGGAGTTAACCCAGTTACCCCAACAATTGGCTGATTCTCAGGCAAAAATTGTCCATTTAGAAGGGCAATTAGAGAAATTAACCCAGTTACCCCAACAGCTAGAAACCTATCGGGAAAACATTTCTAATTTAGAGATTCAACTACACCAGTTAAGTTCCGAAAAAGACCAATTAGAAACCACAACTTCCCGTCATATCGAGGAATTAAGCCAACAAAATCGCCAACTAACTCAAGATTTAGAAGTCCAAAAAACGGCAGCTAAAGCTTTAGAAAAGGCAAAAATTAAGTTTGAGGGTGAGTTAGCAACTAAGCAAGCAGAAATCGCCGCTTTAGAGGTTAAAATTCAAAACCTACAACAAGAAAGAGACGATTTCTCTAAACAAACTGCCCCCATTACCACTAATGAACCGGAAGCAATTATTAGTGAAACTCCGGTAGTAGCAGAACCAGAAACCCCCCCGGTGATTGCCAAGGAAACCCCTGTAGTAGCAGCAGAAAAAATCACGGTTGCCGATACAAGTTTAGAAGTGCAACCCGCAGCAAAGATAGTCCAAACGAGTCAAGAATCCGCAGAAAATCCCCTAAGGGGAAAAACCGTAGTTATACTAGGAACCTTCAGCAAAATCAGTCGCGAGAAAGCGAAATCATTGATTATTAATGTCGGTGGTACTGTTACCGGTTCCCCCAGTGCGAATACTGATTATATTCTCCTCGGTAAAGCTCCCGGTGAGAAACTCAAAAAGGCTCAAAAATTAGGCATTAAAACCCTTTCAGAAGCCCAATTTCTGCAAATGGTAGAATCCTAAAACAGTTATCAGTTATCAGTTATCAGTTATCAGTTCACTGTTTACTGAAAAAACTTCCCACTTCATAATTCACAATTCATAATTCATAATTCCCTTTCCCTTGATTACCAAAATTATGAGTCAAAAAATTGCCTTTTTAGGATTAGGAGTAATGGGAGCGCCAATGACGGCTAATCTTGTCCGTCAAGGTTTTGCCGTCAATGCTTGGAATCGTACCCCAGAGGCGCCGGGGATAACCATTGCTGGGGCAGCAGGTGCGAACATTTGTTCTAATATTGCCGCCGCCGTCAGGGATGCCGAGATTGTCTTTACCTGCGTCGGGGATGTGCCTGACGTGGAAGCGGTAATTTTCGGACCTGGGGGTGTCATGGAATCGGCAGCGGTGGGAACTCTGGTGGTGGATATGAGTACCATTGGCTCTCAAGCCGCTAGGATGATTGGTAAAAAGCTAGAGGAAAATAATCTCCGTTTTCTCGATGCTCCCGTCTCTGGGGGCGATATTGGGGCGAAAAACGGCAGTTTAACTATTATGGTGGGGGGGAAAGAAGCGGATTTTCAGACTTGTTTGCCCTGTTTTCAAGCCATGGGCAAAACTATTCGCTGGTGTGGTGAAATTGGCAACGGACAAGCGGTAAAACTCTGTAATCAAGTCTTGGGGGCGGTTCACATGGTGGCGCTGTGTGAGGCTCTAAAAATGGCAAAAATTCAAGGATTAGACCCCAATTTAGTCATAGAAGTCTGTAAAACGGGGGCGGCGGGTTCTTGGGCTTTGGAAAATTTGGGACCAAAAATCCTCGCCCAAGATTTACAGCCAGCTTTTATGATTGAACATATTTTAAAAGATTTGCGATTAGTTAAAGAAACTGCCCAGACAGCCGGGGAAATTCTGCCCGGGACAGATTTAGCGGAAACTCTATTTAAAGTAGTAGCGGAATTGGACGAAGGCAAGGGAATTAAACAGGGAACCCAAGCGATGATTCGCGCCTACGATTAAGCATTTTGTTGGCGATAAATATCATCGGTACGGGCAGCCATGATGAAATCATTTTGATGTAATCCCCCCACGTCATGGGTCCACCAAGAAACGGTAACTTTACCCCATTCTGTCAATAAAGCGGGGTGATGGCCTTCTTTTTCCGCCGCTTCTCCCACGGCATTAGTAAAGGCGATTGCCCCTTGAAAATTGGCAAATTTATAGAGTTTTTGCAGACGGGGAATACCCTCGTATTCTAAGAGATTCCAATCGGGAATTTTAGCCTGTAAAGCGGTAATTTCCTCGTCCGTGATAGGAGAAGAACCCGATTGATAAGGTTGACATTTTTGTTGGGCAAGTTCGGTCATAGGGGTATCAATTAAGATTTTTTATCTTTATTATAGAGGAAAATCCCCCAGAGAAATTTTCTATTCTTCCTCTGACTCCGGAGAACTTACCCAAGGGGTAGAAGATTCGGCAGCTTTCGGGAAAGAAAAAGATTTTTTCGGAGCAGAAGGCAATAATTCCAATTGTCGATTACCGGTTTTATAGCTAGTTTTATTTTTCTGCTCTCCCCGTCGTCGTTGGGAGGTTTTTTCCTCCGTGGTATTTTCGGCTATCACTTCATACAAAATCGCCCGTTTATCCTCTTGTTGGCCTTTTCTTAAAACCCGTCCTAAACGCTGAATATATTCCCTGGTGGAACCGGTTCCCGATAAAATAATCGCGATGCGCGCTTCCGGCACATCAACCCCTTCATTGAGAACATGGGAAGTCACCAGAATTTTGTATTCTCCCTGACGAAAACGGGTCAGGATTTCATGGCGTTCTTTCACGGGAGTTTGATGGGTTATGGCAGGTATTAAAAAGCTCTCGGAAATGCGGTAAACTGTGGCATTATCGTTGGTAAAAATTAAAATTGGTTCCGGATAGTGTTCACAGATTAACTCGGCTAAAACCCGCAATTTACCCTGGGTTCCAGAGGATATTTCCTTCGACTCCCGGTGCGCTAACATGGCCCGGCGCCCTTCGCTACTTCTGGCACTAATCATAACAAAATTTTGCCAACCATCTAAACCAGACAAACTGAGATTATTTTTTCTTAAAAAATCATTGCGAATTTTAATTGCTTCTTGATATTTTTCCTGTTCTTTGGCAGATAGTTTCACTTTAATTTGAATTATTTCATGATCGGCTAGGGCTTTTCCTGACAAGTCTTGGGGACTTTTTTGATAAACAATTGTACCGATAAGATAATCTAAATCCTGATGACTACCATCACCGCGATCCGGTGTTGCTGTTAAGCCTAAACGATAGGGCGCGATCGAATCTTCCGCTATTTTCCGAAAGAAATCCGATGGTAAATGATGACATTCATCAAAAATTAAAAAAGCGTAACGATTGCCAAGAGTTTCTGAATAAATTGCCGCACTTTGATAAGTGGCGATTAAAATAGCACTATTATCCTTAGAACCTCCCCCTAATAATCCCACCTCGGCATCGGGAAAAGCCGCCAACATCTGGGCATACCACTGGTGCATTAAATCAATAGTCGGCACGATAATTAAGGTGCTGCGGGGAGTCGATTGTAGAGCTAATTGGGCAAGATAGGTTTTGCCGGCAGCGGTGGGAAGGACGATAACACCCCTTCTCTGGGATTTTTTCCAAGCGATTAACGCTTCAGTTTGGTGGGGGTAGGGTTCCCGTTCAAAACTGGCAATTAATTCTAAATTGTTGAAAGCTTTTGCTTCATCTTGGAAGTTAATGCCCTCCTCCTGTAGAGTTTCCACGAGAGGACGATAATGAATGGCCAAAATGCGAAATCTTTCAATACGATCATCCCAAGTGGCAAAATCTAGCCATTTTTTCCCTTTTGGTGGTGGATGGAGAATTAAGGTTCCTCGCTCATATTTGAGGGTGGGTAAGCGCATTTTTCAGTTATCAGTTATCAGTTATCAGTTATCAGTAAACAGTTATCAGTAAACAGTAAACAGTATAAGTGAACTGAAAACTTACATCTGATAACTGATAAGTACCTAAGCAAAATTAATTACACATATCTAACCACCTCTTGCCTCTTGCCTCTTGCCTATCTTCACTAGGAAATTAATTTTGCACGACTACTTAACTGATTCAAGGCTGACGGCGGCAAGATAGCTTATCGTTAGATCATATTGATCGGGCTAAAAAAATAGAGTGTGAATTAACACACTCTTAGCATATCGAAACAGCTAAAGTTTGGCAATAGATTAAATCTTTTCGGTTAGCTTAGTCAGAACGCGATTGGAACGTTCCACAAAAGCTTGCATTCCCTCGGCATCAAATCCTTTTTGAGCGATTAAAGCTAAATCATAAACGTGCTGACAGAGCATTTTCGCTAATTGCGCCGATGGAGATTCGCCGCTACCGGTAACAATACTTCCCTGACTAATCTGGACAATCTGTTGAATTAGGGGATGATTAGTATTAATCATCAGAATATGTTCTTCGGGGAAAGCCATGGCTTTTTGTTGCATCATTGCCGTCATTTCCTGTAAGCGTCGCATCGCTTCTGGAAGTAAGACAATTGCTGGGGGAGTACCTTGGGGATCATCGGATTTCAAGGCTTCAGTTTTGATATTGATGCGGGAATTATCGAGAGCTTTGGCGAAGATTTCTTTGATCAATTCAGCCCGGGTTTTATTACTGGCGGGATCGATAATTTCACTAGCTTGATCCTGTTCGAGCAGCGTCGAGTCTAATTCAGAATCAACCCGGGTGAATTTCACATCGGAGTATTCTCTTTCTAGGAAAGGAATAAAGTAATTAGTATCGATGAAAGAATCAAAGAAAAGGATTTCTAAGCCTTGATTTTTGTAGAGTTCAACGTAGGTGGATTGGCTACGAGGATCGGTACAGTAAAAAACTCGATTTTCGTGGCGTTCTTTATGGCGTTCTAGGTAGGCTTTGAGAGTAGTATAACCTTCCTGTTCGATCGCTTCTAGGGGAGTTTTCGCCGTTGCTTCTTGCCATGCGTCACCTTCGGCGGTTTGCACTTCCACTTGTACTGGGGTTTCTGGGGGTTTGTAGGTAGTGCGATAGATTAAAATATCTTCTACCTGCTGTTTAAATTTATCCTCTTTCAAGGAACCAAATTTAATAAAGTTTCCCACATCTCCCCAACAACGAATATATTCTTTTGCGTCTTCGTTGTAGAGAGATTTGAGGCGATCAGCAATTTTTTTGGCAATAAAATCGGCAATACGGCGAACGGTGCGATCTTTGGTTAAAGCACTTCGAGACACATTTAAAGGAATATCTGGACTATCGATAACTCCTCGCAAGGGTATCAGGAAATCGGGAATAATTTCTTCGCAATGATCGCTGACAAAAACCTGATTACAGAATAACTTTAATTGTCCTTTTGAGACATCCACATCCGGTCTTAGTTTGGGAAAATAAAGAATGCCATTGAGCAAGAAAGGATAATCGGTATTCAGATGTACCCAGAGTAAAGGTTCTTCTTGGAAAGGATAGAGATAACGATAGAATTCTAGGTAGTCTTCTTTCGTCAGATTTTGAGGAGATTCTTTCCATAAAGCCCGTTGTTGATTAATCACTTCCCCATCAATTTTAATGGGAACAGGCATAAAATCCGAGTAGGTTTTGACTAACTGGCGAATGCGGGCAGGTTCTAAATATTCCCCTTCCTCATCCATTAAAGTTAGGGTGATAGTGGTGCCGATTTGGCTGCGGGAAGAATCGGTTAGTTCAAACTCTGGAGAACCATCACAGCACCAATGGACAGGGGTAGCACCTTCCTGATAGGAAAGAGTATCAATTTCTACCTTTTTAGCCACCATAAAAGCCGAATAGAAACCTAGTCCAAAATGACCGATTAAATCGTTGGCTGATTTTTGGTATTTATTGATAAATTCTTCCGCACTGGAAAAGGCAACTTGGTTAATATATTTCTTGATTTCTTCCCCCGTCATCCCGATCCCATTATCGGTAATTGATAGGGTACGATTTTCTTTATCGATGGCGAGATTAATTTCTGGTTCGGGGAATTCTCCTCTTGCTTCTCCTGCTAAAGAAGCCATTTTTAATTTCGAGATGGCATCAACACTATTGGATATCAATTCCCGTAGAAAAATTTCATGGTCGGTGTAGAGAGATTTTTTGATAATAGGGAAGATATTCTCGGTATGAATCGTGATATTACCTTTTTCGAGTACCGTCATACGTTCAATCACTAAGGGTTTGACTATTCTAACTTTTTTATTTTGCTCGATAATGGCACCATTGATCACAGAGCGATTGCCCAACTTCTTCTAGGGTGATAACCGTACCGATAAAGGCATTTAACGGCAGCAGGGCGATTTCTAGAACTCGATCACAAAAATTAGGGGTAGGTGCCAGATTACCGCAGTTATTGATGACTTTTTGACTTTTGCAAGCGGTTGCTTGAGATTTGCCGATTGAGCCAGAATTGCAGTAGCTCTACTGTTTACTTTGCAGATATCCCTCAATCAAAATATCGGGATTGAGATAATTAACCGTGACATTTTCTAGCTGTAAAGCTTGGCTCATTAACTGGAAACCTAAATCACCCACGGCAGTGGGTGCCTGGATTCCCCCGATGATTTTGGGCGCAATAAAAGCGATAATTTTTTGTACCATGCCCTCAGCGATCGCTGCCGCACTTAAACCGCCGCCGCACTCCCACAAAACCTGACAAAATCCCCTCTGATAAAGATTTTCCATCACTAAAGTGGGCGTCACCTCGGTGAGTTCGATCACTTCCACGCCTTTTGTTAATAATTGTTGCTTAAGCTTGACATTGGCATCAATTTGTGTATAAACAAGCGTGGGAAATTGACTGGTATCCCAAAGATGGGCCGAGGGAGGTAAATCGAGCGATCGAGTCATGACCACGCGCAGGGGATTATGATCAGAGAGGCCGTGAGTGGTGAGGTGGGGATTATCTTGACGGACAGTGCTACCGCCGACGATAATCGCATCACAAGCCGATCGCAATTGATGGACGATTTGGCGAGAAGCGGGGCTAGTAATCCAAGTGCTATGACCGCTAGTAGCGGCAATTTTGCCATCGAGAGTCATGGCATATTTGAGAATACCGAAGGGTTTTTTAGCGGTGATGCGATGGATAAAACCCTGATTGAGTTGACGACATTCGGACTCCTCCACCCCCACCAGCGTCTCGATCCCTGCCGATTCTAGTCTTTGAATGCCTTTCCCCGCCACCAGGGGATTAGGATCGATCATCCCTACCACCACTTTTTTAATGCCTGCTCGCACAATTGCCTCGCTACAGGGGGGAGTACGTCCATAGTGGTTACAGGGTTCAAGATTGACGTATAAAGTGGCACCACGGGCTTTTTCTGCTGCCTGTCTCAGGGCGAAAACTTCTGCATGGGGTTGTCCGGCCCCTGGGTGAAAACCTTCGCCGATAATTGTACCCTCTTGAACGATCACAGAACCGACTAAGGGATTAGGAGAAGTCCGCCCCAAGGCTTGCCTAGCAAGGGTTAGACATCTTTGCATCATTGTGCGATCGAATTCCGTTGCTTGGGCCATGGTTTATTTCTCCAAAGGAGGGGAGAGTTTTCAGTGATCAGTAAACAGTAATCAGTGATCAGTGGGAATTATAGATTATGAATTATCAATTGGCAGATGGGCAGATGGCAGCGCCAGAGTTGGGAGAATAAATAAAAATAATCTCCTGACGACCGACGACCGATAGCTAAAAAGCTGATCACTTCTCTACTATTATTATTTTAAAATGAAATGTATCAAAGAATACAGAAATCTCAAATAAAAAAAAACAAAGATCGAAAAACGTTGACTACTCACACATCAAGATAAATTCCTAGCTGTTTGGTCTTCTGAAATGATTGACCTCTGTTCCTAGGATTTAGCGGTTGAACGGACATAATTGCTCGGTAATTATTTTCAAAAGTAATGAATCGACCTACTAACTCAACAAAGTAAACGAATTAACGATGAAACGAATTGCTCGAAAATCTGGGGAACTTGTCGGTTTATTACCGAAAATTAACCCTGTCTGGTTAGCCTGTGTTCCCTTGTCTGCGATTATTTTTGTGGTTTGGAACACGGCCGTACAGGCCCAAGATGCGAAACCCCTAACCCCCGAAGATGTGCAAAATGCCCTCAATACCATCTGGGTTTTAATTGCCGCCATCCTCGTGATCTTTATGAATGCGGGTTTTGCGATGCTAGAAACGGGATTCTGTCGCCAGAAAAACGCCGTTAACGTTCTCGCCAAAAACCTGATCGTTTTCGCCCTCTCCACCATATCATTTTGGGCGATCGGTTTCTCCCTGATGTTCGGGTCTGTCAGTAACGAATTTTTCGGTACAGGAGGCTGGTTCCTTAGCAGTAGCGATCCTGCCACCTACGTTATGCCTGCCTCTTTGCCCACCTCAGTGTTCTTCCTGTTCCAAGTCGCTTTCGCGGGAACGGCGGCAACCATTGTATCTGGGGCGGTGGCAGAACGGATTAAATTCACCGATTTCCTCGTTTTTAGCTTAATTATCGTCGGTATCATGTACCCGATCACCGGTCACTGGGTGTGGGGTGGCGGTTGGTTAGCTGACCTTGGTTTTAAAGACTTCGCCGGTTCGACGGTGGTTCACTCGGTGGGTGGTTGGTCTGCCTTAACCGGGGCGGCAATTCTCGGCCCGAGAATGGGTAAATATATCAACGGTCGCACCAATGCCTTACCCGGTCATAACATGAGTATTGCGACCTTGGGTTGTTTAATTCTCTGGATTGGCTGGTTTGGTTTTAACCCCGGTTCTACTTTAGCGGTTAATGAAACTGTACCCTATATCGCTGTCACCACTAACCTCGCCGGGGCTGCGGGTGGCATTGCCGCTACCTTTACCGCTTGGTTCAAAGATGGTAAACCCGACCTTTCGATGATTATTAACGGTATTCTGGCCGGTTTAGTAGCCGTTACTGCCGGTTGTGATGGTGTATCCTATTGGTCGGCGGCAATCATCGGTTTAATTGCCGGTGTAGTCGTGGTTTACTCGGTGGCTTTCTTCGATAACCTGAAAATTGATGACCCCGTGGGTGCGACTTCCGTTCACCTCGTCTGTGGTGTGTTTGGAACTTTAGCCGTCGGTATCTTCAACAAAGATGCGGGTTTAATCACCGGTCAATTCCAACTGTTTATTAACCAAATTATCGGAATTGTGGCAGTAGGGGCATTTACCGTGATTGTTAGTGGTATTGTTTGGACAATCCTCAAGGCTACCCTCGGTATTCGTGTTACTCCCGAAGAAGAAATGGAAGGTTTGGATGTGGGTGAACACGGAATGGAAGCCTATAGCGGTTTCGTCAAGGAGTCCGATATCGTTACTGGCGGCCATTATGCTTCCAGTGTTGACATGGAAACGCCTAGTACTCGTTAGGGTAAACCTTGTAAAGATAGATTAATTTACCCCCGACAAAGTTAAAGAGAAAAGGAAGAAGGCCTCGCCCCGATGCGATCGGTGGCTACAATTACCTTCTAAACCTTTTCTCTTTCGGTTTTTTGTCTCTTTCCGGACAGAAAAAATTAATCTTGCTACTAGGCACCAACCGTCAATGAAAAAGATCGTAGGAATAACCATACTTTTGCTGGGACTGGGATTCAATTTCGGAGTTGCCCCGGTTTTTGCGGAAACCATCGCCGCCGCTCCCCCCAATCCGATTAGTGCTGGAGATACCGCTTGGATGCTGATCTCGTCGGCCTTAGTTTTATTAATGACCCCCGGACTGGCTTTTTTTTATGGGGGTTTAGTACGTTCGCGTAACGTCCTCAACACCATGATGATGAGTTTGGTGGCCATGGGCGTAATTGGTGTAACTTGGGTGCTTTGGGGTTATAGTCTTGCTTTTGATGTCACCCCGGGTAAAAGTGGCTTTGGTGAAGGGATCGAAGCTTTTATCGGTGGTCTGGATTGGATTTTTCTCAACGGTGTCACCGCGGCCGCACCTGACAATATCGGTTATGCACCCACCGTTCCCCATCAAGTGTTTATGGTCTATCAGATGATGTTCGCCATCATCACCCCGGCTTTAATTTCAGGGGCGATCGTGGAACGGGTTAACTTTAAAGCCTATTTTTGGTTTTTACTGCTTTGGTCCACCTTTATCTATTCTCCCCTAGCTCACTGGGTTTGGGGTAAGGGTTGGTTAGCAGCCACTGGGGCGCTGGATTTCGCCGGTGGAACCGTTGTTCACATTAGTTCTGGGATTTCCGCACTGGTGGCCGCCTGGATGATCGGTCCGCGGCGTAGTTTTGGTGTCCAAACCTATGCACCCCATAATGTGCCGTTTGTTCTTCTGGGTATCGGTTTACTCTGGTTCGGTTGGTTTGGTTTTAATGGGGGTAGCGCGCTTTCCTCTAGTTCCCTAGCCACGACAGCTTTTGTTAATACCAGTATCGCAGCTTCGGCTGGTGGTTTGACATGGATGCTTATAGAATGGATTCTACGCGGTAAACCGACGGCGATCGGCATTGCTAGTGGATTTTTAGGGGGATTAGTCGGTATTACTCCCGCTGCCGGTTATGTGCTGCCGATCGGGGCGATTCTCATTGGTTCGATCACTGCCCTTACCTGTTTTTTTGCGGTTAGTCTGCGGGCAAAATTGCGCTTTGATGATTCTTTGGATACCTATCCCGTCCATGGTGTCGGCGGGACCATAGGTGCGCTGCTTACGGGGCTTTTTGCCACAAAATCAGTTAATTCAGCCGGAAATGATGGTTTGTTTTTTGGGAATCCGGGGTTACTGTGGACGCAATTTGTTGGCGTTGCCGCTACTTATATCTTTGCGGCCGTGGGTACTTTTGTGATTCTGAAAGTTCTTGGTTTATTTATGGAGCTGCGGGTTAAACCGAATACGGAAGCAGAAGGGTTAGATGTTCCTGAACACGGAGAGGAAGCCTACGGACAAGAATTCGAGTTTGGTAGCAGCCTTTCCTACCAAGAAAATTCTCCGACCACAAATCCTCGAGAAAATTATTAGCGATTCAATCGGCTATCAGTCCGGCTAACAGAGGCGAAATTTCGTCTCTGTGAAACTGGGTTGAACAATTCCGTTTTTGGTCGTCTTGTCTCTGTCACCGGGGGTTGTGATCCTGTCCGTCACTGGCAAAGAATGCTCGCTCTTTACTATCCAGAGATTCTCGAAGACCCAAAAACTCTCCGCCAAGGCTTAATGATACCAAATCCCTTGAGTATAGGCTACCTATCAGGAGAGGCACTCATGCAACAGGCACTTATGGAAAAGGGTGAATAAATAATCAGTTTTTAATAACCAGATTTAGTACGATTCATTCTGCGAATCTAATTCTTTTTTTTGCTACCTTTAATCGCTGATGAGGTAAGCTAGGGAGCAGGGGGATCTTCTGGTTTTCGTGTGTTAATTTTTGTTATGAATTAAAGCAAGCAAACAGCTTAAGTCGAAGATGTTCAAAATTGGTAAATCCATAACTTATTCTTTTAATAAGCTTTATTTTGGTATTCATTCCCTCAATTAATCCGTTGGTTGTATGATTTTCAAAGTAATTACAGATACCCGACAAATGCTTCTGGATCATACTGGCACTACTTTGATCTAATATTCCGCCTATTCTTATCCATTTTTCCAATTTTCTCTCAGCACCTTTGAACGTTCTACAACCTTGATAAATTTGTCTAATTTCTTCTTTCATTTCGTCGGCTATTCCCAAGCATAGATGTTCTTTCAAGATAACTTCTAGTTGTTGTTTTTGCTCGTCCTTTAAGTCCTCTTTATTCTTCCATAATAAATGAGGTAATCCTTTAAGCTTATTCGTTTTGGTGCTTCCCACTCTTCCTTTTCTAGTTCTTTAGCAAAGTGATTAAATATTAACTGAACTTCTTCCCATCCTAACCCTTCTTCTCGACTTATTTCTTCGATACTACAATTTTTTACTCTCTCATAAATCATCGATTCATAGCGGATTGTATGATGCTGTCTTAATCTCATCAAACTCAGTCTTTCGCTCATATACTTTTGGCAATTTTGACAATGAAACTGGCGGCGTGGTACTTCTAAATATACTCGATTGCCTAATATTGACAAATCTCTGACTAGATTATACTCTGTCTGATTGATTCTGTCCAAGGTTTCATGGCAATTCGGACATTCAATTGTTTCATTTAAAAGGGCGAGCTTTAGGAAAATTGTCTGCTCAATTTTTTGATAATTGACCACTGTGACATTTGGTAAATCGAGGAGTTGCTCAAAATTTATCCAGATAACCCACCTCCTGTTCTGTGTTACTATTATACCACACTCACACAGAACCTAGAAGAGCCGAAAACGTCACAGAAACTCGCCTTTTATCACCCAAAGGAACCTTCCCTGCCAAAGTTGTCAAAGTTATTGACGACTATAAATTAGTAATGAATAGAGGTGAAATTAGTCGAATTCGAGAAGGTCAAAGAATGATGGTTTATCCTATCGATGACGAAGAAATATTAGATGCGCATACTGGCGAATCTTTGGGTTATCTTGATTTAGTACAGGAAGGGTAATTTTCGTTCAAGATAAAATATCTATAATTGAAACCGATCAGAAAAAAACCTATAGAAAAAGTGTCAAGTCAATCTCAGTAACTACTCAACTACTCGCCATCTAAGAGAGATAAGTGAATACTACCCCAAAAACTGGGTAAAAAGAGGACTTCAAAGATTACTGTCCCCAATCACCGAGAACCATTGGCTATTGAGGAGTGATGATTTTCAGGGTTTTCATTTGCAGTTGATTCAATTTCAACAGGAGACGACGACGCAAAAAGAACTGTTCTTGTTGCCAGAGAGAAAGGGAACACCATTGATTATAGGCGGGAACACATTCATTTAAGATAAACTGATGCCAACAATGAACAAGATGGCTAATAGTCACGGTTTTCGACCTTTCTTGATAATGAGATTTTATTTGCTGCCTTAAGTAATTGTCGTCCCGCAATTTTTTGAGATAATAAATAACATCATTCTCATTATTAGCAGTAAAGAAATCTAGCTCACTTTTGTACTCTGCTTGAAAAGCGGATTCAGTTCCTAAAATAGCAGGAACAGCTGCTAACCAGGCATTATAGAGTTTAGTGGCGGGTTTCCAAGGATAAGTTTCCTTTGAGTCGAAACGACGAACAGCGATGATTGCATCTACTTGACGATAATCATGCCAAAACTTATCATTAGTTTGAATGCACCAGTTTAAACCTAAATTATCTACCTGCCGTTGCCATTCCGGTTTGCGTAAGGGGGGAGCTAAATTGGAAGTAAGGCCAAAATAAACTACATTTTCAAACCGATCGCCCCGTTGAGGATCACGAGGAATTAAGCCTGGTTGAGTCCAATGGGGTAAAAAGTATCGCTTACCGGGTAAAAGATAGCGATCTTCGGCTATTGATTGTATATAAAGTTGAGAAGCAGTTAATTCCTGTCGATTTTGGACAATATGAATTTGAGCGTAGGGTTGAGGATTTTGATCCCCTTTAACACAAGCCAGTAATAACTTGGGATAGGGTTGAAAATCATAAGCTAACGATTCTCGATGACCAATTACAATACCTTCTTTAGGGATAGTATCTACTAATTCACAGGGAAAGTTCGATTCGCGTAATCGCAAATAAGTTTGTAAAATCCAAGCCAATGAACCTCGACCCGTTCGTAATTGATCGGCGTGATCGGGCAAAGGGTCGGGTCGATGGGAAGCGGGAAGATGAAAATAAATAGGAGGTATTTGCTCGACCATAAATTATAGGACTTACGCATTGACAAAGTGCCGATTCAGAGCTGAAGTGCAACGAAGTCTGAAGTATGTTTGTAGAATACTTGATCGGGAGTTTGATAGTCAAGGGATTTTCGGCCTTGCTGATTTGAGACTTGAATCTTCTTTTGTGGGATTTTTAAAACCTAGACCCAAACTAACTTTTGGATACGATGCACGGTTGGCATTAATACCTTGATTCAGCAACGCCAATTTTCTGACTAGAAGCTCACAGCGATCGCACCCTGCTGGAATTGAGGGATAACTTTCCCCGGTCCGCAAGCCAGAGGAGACAAAACTGGTTTATGCTAGAAAGGGTTACTCTTAACGTAACTTTACAAAGTCATTGATCGCCCACATTTATGGATTGCATCATCAATCGTCGAGCGCGGTTTTCAGCCAGCCATCGCTATTATCTACCAGAATGGGACGAAGCCGAAAATCAAAGACGTTTTGGTCTTGGTAGCCGTTTTCCCGGTCATGGTCACAATTACGAATTATACGTCTCCGTATACAAAGAACTCAATCTTTATGGCATGGTGGAGAATCTCTCCACCGTGAAACAGGTAATTAAACGAGAGATAACCAGTCAATTAGACTACTCCTATCTCAATCAAGTCTGGCCGGAATTTCAGCAAACCCTACCCACCACAGAAAATATCGCTAGAGTTATCTGGCAAAGATTAGCACCCTATTTACCATTGGTCAAAATTCAACTATTTGAACACCCCGAATTGTGGGCAGAATATCAAGGAAAAGATATGGAAGCAACTTTAACTGTCAAAACCCATTTTAGTGCCGCTCATCGTTTGGCTTTACCGCAATTAACCCTCGAACAAAACTCGGAAATCTACGGCAAATGCGCCAGGGTAAACGGTCATGGCCATAATTATCACCTAGAAGTATCCGTGGCGGGAGAAATCGATCCCCGCACCGGTATGATTGTGGATCTAGGGGATTTACAAAAAGTGATCGATGAATTGGTAGTAGAACCCTTCGATCATGCTTTTTTAAATAAGGATATTCCCTACTTTGCCGAAGTGGTTCCCACCGCCGAAAATATTGCCTTACATATCGCTCAACTATTAGAAGAACCGATCCGCCAATTAGGAGCCGAATTAGATAAAGTTAAACTGATTGAAAGTCCCAATAATTCTGCGGAAATCCACTGTCGTGGTTCGGTTCAAGCTCCCCGACAACTTCTAGAAAAAACCCTGACAGCCGTTTAATTGCCTGTTGGTGAAGGTGATTAGGGTGAGCCATGCTCACCCTGATAGATTTAATCAAACCCTAGTTAAACACTTCTCGCCATCCTCGCTTTCCTTTGCTTTGGCGTAAGGGAGAAGCTAAATCGACAATTTTCTCAAGCAGTTTCGGGGCCAATTTTTGACACCAAAGAGCTAGATGACTTTGCCAACCGACGACAATTTCTGTTTTTTGCCTATTTAACCCGGTAATTAGAGTTTGGGCGACTTCTTCGGCGCTCATCGGCTTTAACCATCGAAATAACTGCAATTCTCGCACCATATCCGTATCGGTTAAAGAGGGTAAGAGGGTGACAACTTTGATGTTGTGTTCCCGTAATTCCGACCTGAGAGCTTGACTAAAACCCAAAATGGCAAATTTGGTGGCCGAGTAGGTAGCGAAGCTAGGAGCGGCAATTTTACCCATCATGCTGGAAACATTGACAATCGTTCCCTGTCCCCTAATTGCCATCCGGCGGGCAATTAAGCGAGTAACTGTGTACATGGCCATCAGATTTAAAGATATTTCTGCTTGCACTTGCGAAAATTGCGAGCGTAGAAAGGGGGTTTGATGGGCAATACCGGCACAGTTAACGAGGATATCAATGCCACGGCATTCTTGCCAAACGCGGATAATTGAAGGACTAACAAGGTCATTTTCGGTTAAATCTAGGGCTAAAGGTGTGGCAATGACCCCTAGGGACTCAATTTCTTTGGCTAGTTTTTCTAATCGCTCTTGATCTCTGGCAACAATCACAATTCTGCTTAAACCTTGTCGGGCTAATTCTAAGGCGATCGCACGTCCGATACCCCGGGATGCTCCCGTGACTAGGGCTGTTTTTCCCTGTAATTTCATGATCAAACTCCTGTTTTAAGCAACAGTACAGAAATTTATTGGTTTTGCTTCTGAAATCTTTTATTTGTGCATCTATGCCCTACATAAGTAGTGAAGCAATCGAGGGATAGATGGATAGGTTAGGGTGCATGGGATTTTTCCTCCTTCAAAGCGCACTCTTGAACCCACGGTAACAGTTGTCTTTACAAACAGCAATCTTTTTTAACACTTTTCCGCAAAATCACTCGATCGGATGAACGCTCAGGGTGATCCTCATACTAAATCCGTTAAGTAGGGTTTGCTGAATAAAGGTGAAATGTAGGCAAGGTAAGGGTTTTGTGGCTTTTCTCGCGAAACAGGTGCAAGATTTTGAGAGAATCGTGCTTCAAAACCTTGCGTCTTCATCGGCCCGCGTCCTGTAGGGGCGAAGCATTCGGATAAAAAATCTACGGTTTCACCGATAGGTTATTGCCCGAATGCTTCGCCCGTACTTTGTCAGCAAACCCTAAGTATAGGTGACATATCAGGATAGTCAAAAGGCAAGAGGCAAGAGGCAAAAGGGGGAATAGATAATCAGTTTTTAATAACTGGATTTAGTATCAATCTGATGGAAGGGGAGAAGGGAGAGGGGAGAGGTAGGGTTGATTCATGAATCAACCCTACTATGAATCAACCCTAGGGGAGAGGAGAGAGGGGCAGCAGAAAAAAAATTGTGGTGCCACCCTATTGTTGATCTCAATTTAGGTGTTCAATGTCGGTAATAATCGGTAAAATTACCGTGATCTTTGTGCCTTTTCCTTCCTCACTTTCTAGGTGAATTTGTCCTTTGTGCGCTTCCACACAGCGCCCGACAATGGCTAATCCTAATCCCGTTCCTTGAATATTATCGACATTGCTACCGCGATAAAAAGGTTTAAATAAATGTTCTTGATCTTTGCTGGGAATACCAATCCCTCGATCGATAATTTTAAAGACTACCTGCTCGGATTCGACAATAATCTTAAATTCTACCTGGTTCCCTTGGGGTGAATATTTGAGAGCATTTCCCAGTAAATTTGTCAAGATATGTTTAATTAAATTAATATCCCAAAGTCCTCTTTCTAAGCTCCCCTCAATTTGGAAAATAATTGCTAATTGCGGCTCTGGCTTAACCGTAAAAGATTCTACCAATTTCTGACAATAATCCAGCAAATCCACCGGATCAAATTGACAGTATAATCTCCCGGAATCGGCCCGGCCAATTAATAACACTTCTGTGAGCAATTGATCCATGTCTTTAATGGCCGATCGAATCATGCGAAAATAGCTAACTTGCTGATCTTTTGTCAACCGATCGCGACTTTCTTCTAATAATCCAGCCGAGAGTAAAATTTTATTTAAAGGATTGCGAAAATCGTGGGATAACATGGAAACAAATTCAGTTTTTAACTGATTTAATTCCTGAGCTTTTTCCAGTTGATTAGTGCGTTCAATCACGCTCATTTTTAAAGCTTCGTTCGATTCTCGTAAAGCTTCCTCCATCTGTTTTCGCTCGATCGCATAACATAGCGATCGAGTTAAAATTTCTAAACTTACTTCTCTTTTAATTAAATAATCCTGCGCTCCCTGACGTAGTGCTGCCAAAGCTAAATTATCATCATTAGTATTAGTTAAAACCACGATTGGTAATTTCGGAGCCGTAATTAAAAGGGGAGCTAAGGATTCCAAACCCTGACTATCTGGTAAAGTTAGATCTAATAAAATTACATCAAAATTTGTTTGTTGTAACAGGGAAATAGCCTCGGATAATCTTGAGACATTAACCAGATGAAATTCTTTTTTTTCATTACCCTTAAGAATTTCCTTTAATAATCGAGCTTCGGCTAAATTATCCTCGATTAAAAGAACTTTTATATCCTGCGAGAGTCCCATTTTTTAATCAAGAGTTAAAGAGATTTGGGAGGTTAGGAAGTGGGAAGATTTTTCAGTGTTGCCAAAGGCACGGCGTAGCCGTCCAGTAAACAGTAAACAGTGAAAAGAAAGCTCCGAACTTGCCACTTGATACTATTAACTGAAAACTCAAACCTGATAACTGATAACTGATAACTGATAACTGATAACTGATAATGATTCACTCCCCGGGTAAAGTAGCGGTTTCTAACCAAAAAGCCTCGATATTTTTGACAATTTTGAACAAATCGTTGAGATTGCGCGACTTGGTTATATAACAATTAACGTGCAGTTCATAGCTATAAAAAATATCCTCCTCGTTGCGAGAAGTGGTTAAAACCACCACAGGAATTCTTTTTAAACTGGGATCGTTTTTTATTTCCGCTAATACCTCCCGTCCGTCTTTTCTGGGTAAATTCAGATCGAGAAGAATCAGATTAGGACGGGGAGAATCGAGATACTCCCCTTCTCGACGCAGATAATCCATGGCGTTGACACCATCCCTAACGATAACTAATTCGTGCGGGACGGTGCTAGTTTTTAATGCCTCTTGGATGAGGCGAATATCAGCTTTGCTGTCCTCCACTAATAAGATAATTTTGTGTGGCACGTCCTCGCCAGCGCTCACGCTCGTTACCTCCTAGGGGAATTGTAAAATAGAAAACCGCTCCTTTACCTAATTGGGATTCTACCCAAATTCGTCCGCGATGACACTCGATAATTTTCTTGCAAATCGCCAAACCCATACCTGTGCCGGGGTACTCGTCGCGGGTGTGCAGTCGTTGGAAAATCACGAAAATGCGTTCGGAAAATCGGGGATCGATACCAATTCCATTATCGGTGACAGAGAACAGCCATTCCTCCTCTTGACGTTGGGCAGCAATATGAATAGTGGGAGTTGCTTTTCCCCGGAATTTAATGGCATTACCGATGAGATTTTGGAACAATTGCATTAACTGGGTTTTATCTGCCATGACAATTGGCAAAGGATCAACGGTGATTATAGCTTGACTTTCCTGAATTCTCCCTTTCAGGTTAGCGAGAGCTTTTTCCAGTGCCAGATTAGCATCGATGGTATTAAACTCTACCGCCTGCATATCCACTTTTGAGTAAGCCAGCACATCATCTATTAATGTTTGCATCAAGCTGACACCTTCGACGGCAAAAGTAATAAATTCTTTAGCATCTTCGTCCAGTTCTTCGGTGTAGCGCATTTCTAGCAACTGCACATAGTTGGCGACTTGATTGAGGGGTTCCTGTAAATCGTGGGAAGCGACGTAGGCGAATTTTTTTAATTCGGCGTTCGATAGTTCCAAATCCCGCGCTAAACGTGCCAATTCATCGGCTTGTTTTAAGATGATATTGACGATCGCTTTTCGTAATTCTAGTGCCGCGTTGATTTCTACTGCTTTCCAGGGTAAAGATTTCAAGCGAACGGTTTCTTTCCAGAGGGAGAAAGATTTACGCGGACAGAGACGAATATCACCATCTATGGCAGTCGTTTCGATCGCTTTACCCGGATCACCACCCCAGTTCACGGTTTGAATTACTTCCGGACGAAACCAGAGGAGATAATTACGTTTAGAAATGGGAATTGCTAGTAAACCACTGGCAATGTCTTTAAACTTACCCGCATCGGCATAAATTCGCGGTAAGGAATTAGTATAGTAAACATCTTCATGGACGTTTTTTTCTAGCCAAGTAATCAGATAGTTTAATTCTTCTTCGCTCGGTGTTACTCCAATTAAGGTATAGTTACCACCTAAGCAAATAGCGGCTCCCGTGGCTTTAGTTAGATCGAGCAGATTCGGTTTATGGGCAATTAATCCATCAATAAAGTTATTAGCTTCCGCCATATAATCGATTAATTGCGATTGCACAAAGCTTAATTTTACTCGATAGTCATAATCCTCGGTTTCTTCCCGTGCCGATATTTCCGAAAAAATTACCCTTCCTAAGAACTCACAAGCTTTACGGAGTTCGTAGGGTACATATTTGGGGGTACGGTGATGACAGGCAATAATACCCCAAAGACGTTTATTTTCAATCAGAGAAATGGTTAGAGATGCTCCCACTCCCATATTATGCAGGTATTCTAAATGACAGGGAGAAGCACTTCTAAGACTGGACAGGGTTAAATTTAAGGGTTGTTGGGTTTCGGGATGAAGACTAGGCACTAGATCGACGGGTTCAGAGGTAGCATCGGGAATCTGTCGAATCCAATTAGCACTTAATAAATTTCGTGCCGGGAGAGGGATATCGGAAGCGGGATAACGTAAACCGAGATAGGGTTCTAGTTGCTCTATTTTGTCTTCTGCTATCACATCACCGTTATCTTCTTCGTCGAATTTGTATAACATAACTCGATCGAATCCTGTCATTTTTCTGACTTCTTTAACGATGATATTACAGAAATCTTTCAGGCTACGGGTGGCTTCAATTTTATCGATCGAAGTTTTGGCTAGGTGATAGAATCTCAGGAAAGGAATGTTTTCATAGGAAATAGCTGGTTCTAACTCTAAAATCAGCATTTGTTCGGCGTTGCGGTGAAAAATAGCATCAAAGACGGCAAAATCATCCCCTTTAACCCGCGCCCAAATTTTGGAGGGATTGATAGCATCAAAATCGTTATTTTCTATGGCTGATTTCAGAGGATCGATCTGAAAGGGATCGAAGATTTCCTCTAGGGTTTTACCGATAATTTCCCCCGGAGAAATGCCCAATAAACTGCGGCTATTACTGCTAGTTTGGCTGACTTTTAGCTCCGGTTCGCTGAGAACTAAAAGCACCCCGTGCGGTTGAATTCGGTTATAGAGATGGATCGGTTCCCGTTCGAGCGAAGTTGGGTTAATTGTCTCGGTTATAACTTCCATGTGTATTGCCCCCAGAGGATTTTTGCCAAGTTGAAAACTCTTTGTTTATTAAAACTATTTCTTCTCACTTTCAGGGAGCGATCGAGAATAAATTTACTTCTCTTAATCCCAGTCCATCAAAAGTAATAAAACTTTAATTAATCAGTTATCTATCGATCGAGCAGTTCTGTTCAGTTCCCTTTATTATAATCAGTTTTTCTCTGAGAATCTAGGGTAATTTGTTAAGAATTAAGAGTTAATGTTACAAGGGACAGATAATTCTTAATAAAAATATACAGTAGTTAAGGGGTTTCAGACCCAAAAATTTCCAGGAACGCACGCTAGAAAAGTAGGCGATATCGCACTGTAATTATACAATTGATAAGCAAGAACAAATTCAAGAGATAAATTAGTAAACTTGATCGTGTTTTCCAATATCAACTATAACAATTAAAGTTTCTCCTGAATCAGTATCTTGACGAAAAGTAAAAATAATACGGCAATCGTAACTAACAGAACATGACCAATAACCTTCTAATCTACCTGTCAGCTTATGAGATTTTAAAGAAGGGGTGAAGGGATTATCTTCTAACAAATGTAGAACCTCTGATACCTTGCTTTGTAGTTGAGGATTTTTGCTGATTAAGCGTTGAAAAGCTCTTTTAAAGCTTTTGTCAGCAACTAATTTTATTCTTCTTCATCCTCTAACAAATAAGCCATTATCTCTTCAGCACTGCCTTTTTTTGCTGTTCCCATTGCTAAAGATTTTAAGGTTTCTTCGCCATTTTTAGCCATCTCCTCCCGGCGTTTCTCAATGCGTCTTTTACGAATTAGCTCAAACAAATAATCTTGGTCTTCAATGGATAGACTCTCTACCGATTCGATAATATCTTGAAAAAATGCGATACTCATTACAGTTTCCTCCTGTTAGTTAACTTTTTTTTCCTGATATGTTATCACAATATATTCAAGTAGGGTGCGTCAGACAATCCCTTGTTTTTAGGGAAAAAATCAAGAGCTAAATATTGCCGTAACGCACCACAAAAAAAAGTTTTTGACTACTTTTATAAGCCGCTATGACGGAGGAGAGGCTCGGTACTAGGTTCGCGACCGCGGAAAGCTTTAAAAACATTCATAGGATGAGAACTTCCCCCCATAGCTAAGACAGTATCGCGAAAACGGCGGCCGATCGCTTTCACTGCTTCTTCGTTATCTAATCCCACTTCCTCGAAAGCGGCAAAAGCATCGGCGCTGAGAACTTCTGCCCATTTATAACTATAGTAACCCGCCGCATAACCGCCAGCGAAAATATGCCCAAAAGAACACAAGAAAGCATCTTCCGGTAGAGGAGGAATTATTGTCGTCGTCGCCGCTAAACGCTGTCTGACTTGTTTAGGAGTTTCGCCGCCATTGGGTTGATAACGATGGTGTAATTCCAAATCTACTAAAGACAAATGTAACTGACGCAGCATGGCCGAACCGCTCATATAATTCTTAGCTAGAAGCAGTTTTTGGTAGTAATGTTCGGGGAGAGTTTCACCCGTTTCGTAGTGTTTGGCCATACTCATTAAAGTAGGGCGATCATAACACCAATTTTCCATAAATTGACTGGGCAATTCCACCGCGTCCCACTCAACGTTATTAATACCCGCTGCGCCAGAATAATCCACAGTGGTTAACATATGCTGTAAACCGTGGCCAAATTCGTGAAATAGGGTAGTTACCTCCTCAAAGGTCATTAAACTGGGGTTTCCGTCCACTGGAGGCGTTTGATTGCAGATTAAATAAGCCACGGGTAAACGCACCTCGGTGCCGGTTTTGGCCCGACCGATACAGACATCCATCCAAGCGCCGCCGCGTTTTTCGGCGGGACGACTGTAGGCATCGAGGTAGAAGTAGGCGATTTTTTCGCCCTTTTCGTCGTTAATCTGGAAATAACGCACATCGGGATGCCAGATAGGTGCTTTACCGTCGGCAGCGATAATTTCTACCCCAAAAATCCGTTTAGCGAGGCTAAATATGCCTTCTAAAACCCGTGGTAGGGGGAAATAGGGGCGTAATTCCTCGGCACTAAAGTTAAACTTGGCCTGACGCTGTTTTTCTGACCAATAGGCTATATCCCAATGCTTGAGATCGTCGGTTCCCGCAAAAGTTTTTAAGGCCTCTAAATCCTGTTTTGCCGCTTCATAGCTTACTTGGCGTAAATTGTCAAGCAATTTCTCGATTTCATCCACAGAATTGGCCATTTTCCGGGCAAGACTAACCTCGGCGTAGGTACTATAACCTAAAAGATGGGCTTGTTCCTGACGAAGTTGCAAAATGCGATCGATTAAGGGATTATTATCCAATTCTCCCAGATCGGCCCGACTAACGTAGGCTTTATAGAGTTTTTCGCGCAATTCCCGATTATCGCTGTATTTCATAAAGGGGAAATAACTGGGAAAATCGAGGGTAATCACCCAGGGGCCAGTTTCGCTGCTGGCGTTAGTTTCCCCTTGGCCCCGGGCGGTTTGGGCGGCTAAACTAAGGAGACTAGGGGGTAAACCGGCGATATCTTCTGGGGTTGTTAGTTTCAGTTGAAAAGCTTTGGTGGCATCGAGGATGTTATTAGAAAATTTCGTGGTGATTTCCGCTAATTCCAGTTGAATCGCGTTAAATCTGTCTTTTTTCTCCCCTACTAATCCCACCCCGGCCAATTGAGCATCCCGCAGGGAAGCTTCGACAATGCGCTGTTGTGCCTCGTCTAATTGCCCCCAGCTTTCCCCTTGGCGCAGGGACAAAAATGCCTCATAAATGGGTTTACTTTGGCTTAAACGGCTAATAAACTCGACTACCTGTGGTTGTACGGTTTCGTAAGCTTGACGCAATTCCGGGCTATTTTTTACCCCCATCAGATGACCGATAATCCCCCAACTCCAGCTTAAACGTTCTTCGATCCGGGTGAGGGGTTCGACCAATTTTTCCCAGGTGGGGATAATCTGCGCTTCTAGTTCGGTTAATTCTCTGGCCAGTTCCTGCAAAAGTTGCGTCATCCCAGGGACAATCAGGCCGGGTTGGATTTGGTCAAAAGCCGGTAATCCTTGACCGGCAAGCAGCGGGTTACTGGTATTCGTCATAATTTTTGGTCTGCAAGGGCGAGTAATCTGTATCTTTTACTACCCTAACCCAAATCCCCAACCATCTATCTGGGCGATCGATTGCCGGAGCTTTTTCAGTGATCAGTGGGGTGTGGGGTGTGGGAAGTGGGGAGGTGGGGAAGTGGGGAAATTGAACTAAAACCCCAAAACCCTAAAACTCCAACACCTAAAACCTGACTCCTGACTCCTGACTCCTAACCCAATGTGGGGCAAAGATAAGCAAAAATTATCTATTGACTGCACAAGATTGAGAATATTTAAATTAACATTCCGCAATATTTACAAATTCTTAAAAATTAATTGAGAAAGATTTTTATTTAACAACGATGTTATCATGGTTACAGCGATTTTACTGAATTTCATAATGGGTTATTTTGTGCTTTTTTGGGCAGCAACGCTTGAAACCCTTGCCACATATAGAAAGTGATCCTAATTAAGACGGTTAAATCAGTCAATTTCACCCATGACGATGATCTTTTTTTTGTGTAGTTTTATTGCAAAAAAAAAGTTTTTTTGACAAAAAGCACAAAGTATGACATTACCCAACGTATTTCTGGCTGCGAGTAATTATTGTAGAGGGGAAGAAGGGAGAAGGGAGAATAAATAAAAATAATCTCCCTAACCCCAGGAAAAACTTCTTCAGCAAACGCTAGTTAAGGCCTGCTCGATTCTCTGACTATCGAGGGAGCGGCCGATAAAGACCAAGCGGGTTTGCCGCATTTCTGTGGATTGCCAGGGTCGATCGAAGAAAGAATCAAAGCGCTCGCCGACTCCCTGTAACACCATACGCATCGGTTTATTGGCCACGTTAACAAATCCCTTGACCCGATAGATTTCTTCCAGGGCCACCAATTCTTTGATCCGTTGGGTCAAAATTTGGGCATCTACGGGAGAATCGAGGCAAAACTGCACAGAATTGATATCCTCATCGTGATCGTGTTCTTCCTCGTGATCATGATGACTAGGACGACTAGCTAAATTATCCTCGACGGCGGCATTAAATCCCAATAGCACATCGGGGCTAATTTGTCCATCAGCACAAGTAACTATTTTTACCGTTGATCGCAGTTGCGTTTTCAGCCAATTAATAATTTTTTCTAATTCAATTTCGCTGATGAGATCGGTTTTAGTTAAGAGTACCAGGTCAGCGCAGGCTAGCTGATCCTCAAATAACTCCTCAATGGGCGTTTCGTGTTCTAAATTGGGGTCTGCTTGCCTTTGTGCCGTTAAAGCGTCCAAATCCGCCACCAGACGACCCCTAGCGATGGCAAAACCATCCACCACGGTGATTACTCCGTCCACCGTCGCACCGTTGCGGATTTCCGGCCAGCGAAAAGCTTGAACCAGAGGTTTAGGTAAAGCTAACCCCGAAGTTTCGATCAGCATACAATCCAACTGTTGCCGTCGCTCCAGCAATTTCTGCATGGTGGGGAGAAATTCTTCCTGCACTGTACAGCACAGACAACCGTTGGTCAGTTCCACAATATTATCGTTGGGGTTGTCGTCGCAGGTCTGACAACTTTTCAACAAATCACCATCAATTCCCACTTCTCCGAATTCATTGACCATAACGGCCACCCGTCGGCCTTGATTATTTTGCAGTAGATGACGGATGAGGGTAGTTTTTCCCGCACCCAGAAAACCCGTGATCACAGTAACTGGAATTTTGTGCATAGATAGAGCGATCGATCATGTTTCTAGATCAATGTATCAGAATCTCGGTCTAGGGTTGAGGGTTTCAGCGCTAATTCTTTAGGATTGCCCCACCAATTGCCGGACTGTCACAAACTAGCTGAAATTTTCCTAGTTAGTCGTTATTCTGGTAAAAGTTTCAGCCGGCTAGAATAATCGCTGAAAAACTTTTGTGGGAGTGGATTATGTTACAACGTCTTTTTTTAGCCTTTACCCTCGCTTTTCCTCTTTATTTAAGCATTGCTATTCAACAAACTTCTCCTCTAGCTGATAGAGTAAATCGCCCTTCTTCTCGCGGAATCAATAAAATTGAGCAGACGGTAAAAACTATCCAAAAGCAATTAAAACAAGAGCATTCGGTTCAATTAGATTAATAAATTTTGGCAACAAGAGGAGAGGTAAAACTCCTCTTTTTTACTTTTTACTTGACAAATTACTGGCTATTTGCTGCGGCGGCTGATATTCGGGAACTAAATCTTGTAGGGACTTAACTAAGCCCTGACGGTCATTAACTTGAATATAATTAAGCAGTTGCTCTAATTTGATTGGCAATTTGTCCCAAGCAAGAAAGTGTTCATGAGCGCAAAAAATCTTTGGGTGAGGGGTGGGACGAGCTTTATCGGTATCGATTAATAATTCTTCGTAGAGTTTTTCCCCCGGTCTTAATCCTGTGATTTCAATATCGATATCTTGTCCTAATTCCAAGCCACTTAAACGAATCATCTGTAGGGCCAAATCGTAAATTTTTACCGGTTCACCCATATCTAACAGGAATACCTCACCCCCTCGGGCCATGGCTCCTGCTTGCATAACCAAACGCACCGCCTCGGGAATAGACATAAAATAGCGAATAATATCGCGATGGGTGAGGGTAATATTCTTACGTTGGGCGATTTGTTCCAGGAAACGCGGCACCACGGAACCGCTACTATCGAGAACATTGCCAAAGCGGACGATAGCGCAACAGGTGGAAGTGTCGGGTAAAGCGGCCAAAGCTTGCACGACTAACTCAGCACAGCGTTTACTGGCCCCCATAATGTTAGTCGGTCTGACGGCCTTATCGGTGGAAATGAGAACTAAATTACTAACTGAATTCTCGACCGCGGTCTGAGCGACATTTAAACTCCCCCAAACATTAGTGTAAATCCCTTGACTAGGATTAGCTTCCACAAGGGGAACGTGCTTATAGGCGGCCGTGTGATAAATTGTCTGGATCTGGTGTTGTTGGATGACTCGGGCCAGATGATTACGGTCGAGAACATTGCCTAGATAGGCATACTTGCGTAAATCGGCATAATTTTCACTTAAATCGAGATCGATTTTGTAGAGGGAAAACTCGTTTAATTCGTAGATTACCAAGCATTTTGGCTTAAGGAAGGCGATTTGTCGGCATAATTCCGAACCGATGGAACCGCCACCCCCGGTGACTAACACCGCTTTACCCGTGACATTTTTTCCCAAAAGTTCGGGATGGGGTAGAATTTCTTCTCGTCCTAATAATTCCGAGACATCGACACTGCGAATCTGATTGATGGTCGCTTCTCCCGATAAAATTTTTGAGAGGGGAGGGACGGTTTTAATGACGATGGGTAAAGTTTCTAGACTTTCGATGATTTGCCGCTTTCTGGCCTTGTCTAGGTTCGGAATAGCGAGAACAACCCAGTCAAAGGCCCGTTTTTGCTGCAGTAGTGCCAATTGAGAGGGGGGGGTAAACCCTAATGCCTTGGATAACTCGCTGCTGCAAATTGGGATTATCATCAACAAAGGCCAATAAACGATAGTGGGGGTCATTTTGTAGGGAACGTGCTAATTGACGACCCACAACCCCGGCACCATAGATAACAATTGTCGGTTCTCTATCTACACTACTAACGTAAATATTCAGACGGTGAAAGACAGAACGAATCAACAATCTGATCCCGATAACCAATACTAGGGTTAACAAGGCGTCGATAATCAGGACTGAACGCGGCAAAAAGGCATCCCTTTGAAAGTAGGCAAGACTGATTAAAACCCCTGAACTATAGAGAACCGCTTGCAGTACGGACGAAAGAAACTCTAATACTGTATAACGTACTACGGGACTGTAAATACCTCTGAGATAGAAAACTAGAGTTTTAATGGCGATTAAGCCCAATATTTCCCCCAAAAAAGGTCTAATTTCCTGATATTCGAGGCTGAGATTAAACCTGAGAGAGAAGGCTAGATAGATGGTTAGACAAAAAACCAGGCAATCGGTGACAATTAAAAGAGAGCGCTTCGATGATCTAGATAGGGAATTAGCTAATTTAAGGATTTTGTTGGCCAGTTTTCTATACATTATCCAATTGATTAATTAATTTTAAGGTAAATTTACTTAGCTCCTCTCGACTTTCTGTGATAATCAGTGCTTATTATTTCTAGTAGTCTTGCTAGGCAAGGCTTTGAAGAATATATTTCTGGAAAATTACCCCTATTCTTCTCCCTTCCACACAGAAACAAGAAGAGCTAATGTTTTTTATAACAGTAGCGCTACCTGTCTTTCCGGAGATGATATCATCCAAACCCAATTATGTCAAGTTGCCAGATTTGTCCAGAATTTTTTCCTTTTAGCAACTTTTCATCTCTCCTCAAAAATTTTCTGCTCCCGAAAACTAGCCGATAAATGATCCCTAGTCAAGGGTTACAATCAAGAATTGACACAAAAATTTATCAACTAAAGTTATGAGTAATCAGTACGATGCGATCGTGATTGGGTCAGGAATCGGGGGATTGGTGACAGCGACGCAATTAGTGGCAAAAGGAGCAAAAGTCTTAGTTTTAGAGAGTTATCTGATTCCGGGGGGCAGCGCGGGTTATTTTGAACGAGAGGGTTATCGTTTTGATGTGGGTGCTTCGATGATTTTTGGTTTTGGCAAAAAGGGGACGACTAACCTCTTAACCAAGGCTTTGGCAGCGGTGGATATGAGTATCGAAACCATTGCTGATCCCGTCCAGATCCATTATCATCTCCCGGACGGATTAGACCTAAAAGTTCATCGCGACTACGAACAATTTTTACAGGAATTAATTAGCCATTTTCCCGCAGAAAAAACCGGTATCCGGCGCTTTTACGATGAATGCTGGCAGGTGTTTAATTGCCTCAATAGTATGGATTTACTATCATTGGAAGAACCCCGCTATCTGACTAGGGTTTTTTTCCAGCATCCTTTATCCTGTTTGGGATTGGTCAAGTATTTACCCCAAAATGCGGGAGATCTGGCCAGAAAATATATTAAAGACCCGAAATTATTGAAATTTATCGATATGGAATGTTATTGTTGGTCGGTAGTACCCGCTGATCGCACTCCGATGATTAATGCGGGAATGGTCTTTAGCGATCGCCATTACGGCGGAATTAACTATCCCCGAGGGGGAGTGGGACAGATTGCTCTCAAGTTAGTCGAGGGATTGGAAAAAGCTGGTGGTGAAATCCAGTATCAAGCGAGAGTGACTAAGATTATTTTAGATGCAGGACGGGCGATCGGGGTAAGATTGACCAATGGCAAGGAATATTACGCTAAAAAGATTGTTTCTAATGCTACCCGTTGGGATACCTTCGAGAAACTACTCCCCCTGGAATCTCTCCCCCGCAGTGAAAAAAATTGGCAAAAACGCTATCAAAAATCCCCCAGTTTCCTCAGTTTGCATCTGGGAGTCAAGGCCGATGTGTTACCATCAGGAAGCGAATGTCACCATATTTTACTAGAAGATTGGGAAAATATGGAAGCAGAACAGGGAACTATCTTTGTTTCTATTCCTACCTTACTCGATCCCTCCCTAGCACCCCGGGACCATCATATCATTCATGCTTTCACCCCTAGCTGGATTGATCAATGGCAAAAACTGCCCCCCCAAGAATATCAACAGAAAAAAGAGGCCGCTGCTCATCGTCTCATCGAGCGCCTGAAAAAACTCTTTCCCAAACTGGATACAGGATTAGATTATATCGAAATTGGCACGGCCCGCACCCATCGCCGCTTTTTGAATAGAATCGATGGCACTTACGGCCCAATACCTCGAAGAAAACTGTTAGGCTTGTTAGGAATGCCCTTTAATCGCACAGCTATTCCTAATCTCTATTGTGTAGGAGATAGTACCTTCCCCGGTCAAGGATTAAACGCGGTGGCCTTTTCTGGTTTTGCTTGCAGTCATCGTCTAGCGGTAGATCTCGGTTTGCCTCGTCCAGAGATTAAAAGCTGAAAATCCGGATTTTTACCGGCGAATTCTTAAACAGGAATGGAGTAATTGACAGCGTTTCTCAGATGGATGAAGCGCATTTTTGCGACTGGAATTTTTACTTCGGCAAGGTTTAATCTATACTTCACCTTGACGAGAAACGCTGTAGATCGGTTTTGCTGATGACTGATAACTGATAACCGATAACTGATCAGTGATCACTGATCACTGATAACTGATAACTGATAACTGATAACTGATAGCTGATAACTGATAACTGATAACTGATAACTGATGCTTACTCCTTTTGATTCCCCCAAATCTTTACATTGGCAGCAAAGCTTGCGATCACCAATTGTTCGTCAATTGGAGATATTTAGCTTTACAACGCAGTTTTTGACTTTTTTGCTCTGGGATCGTTTAACGGGGGCTAATAGGGGCAAAAAACGGCAAAGGAGAGCGAAATGGTTAGTTGATCGCCTCATGAATTTAGGACCAACTTTTATTAAAATTGGACAATCTTTATCGACGCGAGCAGATTTAATTCCGCTCGAATATATCGAACAATTAACCCAATTACAGGATCGAGTTCCCGAATTTAATAGTCAAGAAGCGATCCGAGTTATTGAAACAGAATTAGGACAACCCCTAGATAATTTATTTGAAAGTTTTACAGTTTCTCCCCTCGCTTGTGCCAGTTTAGGACAAGTGCATCGAGCGCGGTTATTAAGTGGGGAAGAGGTCGTTATTAAGGTACAAAGACCAAATCTAGAAGGACTATTTAATCTCGATTTTGAAGTGTTGCATCGTCTCACCCGTTGGTTAAATATTTTCCCCGTGGTGAAAAAATATAATTTAGAAGCTATCTATCAAGAATTCTTTGAACTACTCTTTCAAGAAATCGATTATATTCATGAGGGCAAAAATGCTGATCGCTTTCGGGAAAATTTTAAGAATTATCCCCAGGTAAAAGTCCCTTTAGTTTACTGGCAATATACCACCCGCAAGGTATTAACTTTGGAGTATGTACCGGGTATTAAAGTTGATGATCGGGAGACTTTACTAGCTAATGGTATTAACGTAGATGGGATTATTCAACTGGGAATCTGTTCCTATCTCAAACAACTATTACAGGATGGTTTTTTCCAATCGGATCCCCATCCGGGTAATATGGCAGTTAGTCAGGAAGGGGAGTTAATTTTCTACGATTTTGGCACGATGTTCGAGTTAAAGTCCGTCGCTAAAGATCAAATGATCGAAACCTTTTTCGCTATCTTGAGAAAGGATACGGAAACAGTCTTAAAAACTCTGGTGTATATGGGGTTAATTGAACCCGTTAGAGATCTGCAACCCGTGCGAAATATCGTCCAGTTTCTTTTAGATGAATTTCGCGATAAACCGGTAGATGTGAGGGTCTTTGAACAAATTAGCGATCAAGTGTATTTAATGTTTAAACAGCAACCTTTTCGCTTACCTCCCCAAATGACTTTTATTATTAAATCTGTCACCACGTTGGATGGGATTGCCCGCTCTTTAGATCCCCAGTATAATTTATTAGCAGCTAGTCAACCTTTTGTGAAAAGTCTAGCGGTATCGGGAGGAACTACCAACACCATGCTTACCCTAGCTAATCAAGCACGCACTTTTCTTCAACAACAATGGCAAAAAGGTAATAAAAATGAGAGAATGATCCGTCAATTAGAGGAAAAAATCGAGCGAGGAAATTTAGTTTTTCAAGTTAAGTCACGCGAAAATGAACGACTTCTGAAAAGAATTTATCTGGGAATTAAAGTATTAATTAATGTCTGTTTATTGGGATTTAGCCTTATCTCAGCCATATTTTTATTAGACAGCAACTATAGCAAACTAGCCATTATTCCCTTCAGTTTAGCGGGGTTATTTGCTTTATTTTTTCTACGTTCTTCTATGGCTTTATTGATTCAGGAAAGATTAGATAAAATGCTAGAGAAGTAAATAATTATCATTTTTATTAGTAGATGGTTTTTTGTTTTGGTTTTTAATCTAGAGGCTGCCTCTCAATGTTGTCTGAGATGTAGCCAGATAACTGGATATTCTCCCGTCGTCATGGTGATTTAAATCACTGTTTAATCCAAGCTGATAGCCAAATACCGCCAATTTCGAGGCCAGCTAGATGACTAGAGGCATTTATAAGGGTTTTACCACGACTATCAGCCAATTTTATCGATAATTTACCTTTGAGGGTATCTTGACAAGCAAAACAGAGACCTTTTTCCGTGGGTACACGCACGCGATCGGGAGGATGATCACTGATCCCGATTAAGACAATGGTATAATCCTCGTTGGTTGCCCTCATTTCCCAGTATCCCCAGGGTTGCACTGTCCAAGTTAGTTGAGAATTCCAGATATCAAACTTATAAAAGCGATTTTGCCAGTGAATACCGATAATTCCCACCGATTCCGTCCAGTTAAGAACTTTCCGGGTAGAACCCACTGCGGTTAAGGTTAAATCGGGATTTTCAGGGAAAGCATTACAATTAATCCAAAACCACTTTTCCGGGAAAGAATAACCCCAATTTTTCTCGCTATAAAAAGGTACATTCTCAAAGGGGTAATTTTTTCCCCGATGGGTAATCATTCCCGTTGCTAAACCATGAGCAGTTAAAATCTGCCAACCCGGGTCAAAAATCGGTAAATAAGATAATATTCCTGCTGTTGCTTGGGGTGAACGCTTTTTATCTCCCCAACTGTACCTAGTTTCAACGCGATAATCCCATTGACAGATTTCTCCAGTGACAGGATCATAAATTCGTCCTTGCTGCTGGTTTGCTGTTGCTTGATAACCTTCTTGAATAGACTCAAAAAAAGCTGACGGGGAAAGAAGACAGGGACGGATTTTTAAGTTAGTTTTTCCCCAATGGATGATAGCTAATTCCTGACGACTTGCCCAAAATTTATCCGTATCGGGAAAAGTGCGACAAAGATAATTAGATTCTCTGGCTAAAATTTGTACCGCTCCGCCGCTATTGACTTGACCGCCGCTTGGGTCTTGAATAGAATACATAAAGGCGAATCCGTCGGCTAATTGCGGAATCATGACTCGGAAGTACCAACCTTCAAAAAATCGGGGAGTGATACCATCCCAATGGTAGCCAGAATGAGGGGGTTGTGAAGACATCTATGGGTTTATCTTTAGGTATTGATTTTGGCACATCGGGAGCGCGAGCGATTGCTATTGATTCTAGCAAAAATATCGTCGCTGAGGTTCATTATCCTTTCACTAATGCCAATTTTCAGGATTGGCAAAAGGCCCTATTTTATTTATTGGATAATCTAGGGGATTCGGTGCGTTCAGAACTTAAATCGATCGCGATTAATGGTACTTCCTCGACGGTGTTATTATGTGATAATTGGGGTAATCCTCTTTCCGAGGCGATATTATACAATGATGGGCGAGGAATTGGGTTTTTAGAAGCAATTAAAGCTATAGCACCCCCTCACCATCCCGTGATTAGTGCCACCTCTAGTTTAGCCAAATTACTTTGGTGGAGTGAACAAGAAATTTTTTCGCAAGCGCGTTATTTTCTCTCGCAAGCGGATTGGTTAGCATTTCTCCTGCACGGTAAACTGGGAATTAGTGATTATCACAATGCCTTAAAGTTAGGTTATGATCTCGAAAATCTCTGTTATCCCGATTGGTTAGAGAATTTACCGATGTTTAATTTATTACCGCA
Organism: Microcystis sp. M061S2; assembly: GCF_020245605.1. Taxonomy (NCBI): domain Bacteria; kingdom Bacillati; phylum Cyanobacteriota; class Cyanophyceae; order Chroococcales; family Microcystaceae; genus Microcystis; species Microcystis sp. M061S2. The sequence continues at coordinate 52,993 of NZ_JADBUP010000045.1, forward strand.
AATTTTTGCTCCGGGTACAGCGATCGATACTATTAAACCGGATTTAGTGACTCGTTTTGCTATCCCGAAAGATTGTTTAATTTATACGGGAACCACCGACAGCATAGCGGCATTTTTAGCCAGTGGTGCTAATTCTTTAGGGGATGGGGTGACATCTTTAGGTTCAACTTTAGTCTTAAAATTATTAAGTAGCCAGAAAGTTGATGATAGTAACTATGGCATCTATAGTCATCGTTTAGGAAATTTGTGGTTAACCGGTGGGGCATCCAATACGGGAGGAGCAGTGTTAAAGAAGTTTTTTTCTGATCAAGAATTGAGAAATTATAGTTTAGCAATAGATGGACAAAAAGAAAGTAATTTAGATTATTATCCTCTACTAAAACCGGGCGAGCGCTTTCCCATTAATGATCCTTTTTTACCCGCAAAACTGACTCCCCGCCCCGATAATCCTCTAGAATTTTTACATGGTTTACTAGAAAGTATTGCCCGCATTGAAGCTTTAGGTTATCAGCGTTTACAGGAATTGGGGGCCAATAAATTAGAGCGAGTTGATAGTGCCGGTGGTGGGGCAAAAAATCCGACTTGGAGAATAATTCGTCAGCGTCATTTGGGGGTTCCCGTGCTTTTATCTAAACAGGAGCAAGCGGCCTATGGTACTGCCCTATTAGCACAGCAATCGGTTACGCTATTGAAATAGTCTCATAAGTAGGGTTTGCGGCAAAAAGCTTGTTGGTGGGGTTAGGAGTCGGTCGTCGGTCGTTAGGAGATAGGAGTCAGGAGACAGGAGATTATTTTATTTATTCTCTCCACACCCCACACCCCACACCCCACACCCTTCGTTAATTAACCATAATAGGGTGGCTCATTACCCGGTTTCCATTTGATATTACAGCCTAAACTGGGTTTTTGCTCCGTCGGCACCGGTTGACCGGTTAAAACCTTGTCAATAGCAGCCCGGAGATCTTTGCCTGTTACTGGTATTCCATTACTAGGACGACTATCATCCAATTGACCGCGATAGACTAGGCTGCGCTGACTATCAAAGAGGAAAAAATCGGGAGTACAGGCTGCCGTGTAAGCTTTCGCCACCTCTTGGCTTTGGTCGTAGCATAAATTGAATTTAAAGTCAAGGGTTATCGCCATTTTTTTCAAATTTTCGGGCGAATCATCGGGATATTTCTCCACGTCATTAGAACTAATGGCGAGGATGCCCAGATTGGTGTTAGCATAATCGCGACCTAGACGGCTAAGTTCTTCTTGAATGTGTTTAACAAAGGGACAATGTTCACAGAGGAAGATGACTAACAGAGCGGTTTTAGCCGCAAAGCTGTCCAGAGAAATAGTTTCACCCGAAACCACATCGGGTAAGGCAAAACTGGGAGCTTTTGTCCCCAGATCTAACATTGTGGACTCGGTGCGTGCCATAAAGTTTCTACTCTTTTCTATAGGGAGGACTGAGATTTTTATAACATTTCATGCTTCATCGCGCAAATTTAAGCCTTAGACACCATCAGTAAATAGTAAACAGTAAACAGTAAACAGTGAACTCACATCTGATAACTGATAACTGATAACTGATAACTGCCATAACCTACTGAAACTAATTTGACCAATTTTCGATCACGCGCTGACTTTGACGAGCAATAACTAAAGCGTTATCGGGGACATTTTTAGTGATAGTTGAACCCGCAGCCACGGTGACATTTTTCCCTAATTCTAGAGGAGCCACTAAAACACTATTTGCACCAGTTTTTGTGCCACTGCCGATCAGAGTTTGATGTTTTTTCACACCATCGTAATTAGCAGTAATTGTTCCCGCACCAACGTTCACTTTTTCCCCTAAAGTGGCATCTCCCAGATAGGATAAATGGGCAATATTGGTTTTATTGCCGATGTCACTTTTTTTAATTTCAACAAAATTACCGACTCGACAATTAGCCCCAATTTTCGCTTCTCCGCGCAAATGAGCATAGGGGCCGATACGACAACCAGAATCCACCTGACTATCAGAAATAACCGAAAATAAGACGGTTACATCGCTGCCTATCCGACTATTTTCGATTAAACTCCCCGGACCGAGACGACAACCAGAAGCGATGATCGTCTCACCGCGCAGATGGGTTTGGGGTTCGATAATCACATCGGGACTGAGGGTGACAGTATCCTCAATGGTGACACTATCGGGGTCAATTATGGTGACTCCGGCGGCCATCCAATCATCTTTGACTCTAGTTTGCAGGATATCATAGGCGGCGGCCAATTGTTTGCGATCATTAATGCCGCTAATTTCTAAACAATCCTCCACATCCACAGCCATGACGGGATCGAGAAAATTGACCACATCCGTGAGATAATACTCACCTTGATCGTTATTGGGCGTTAAATTAGGCAGTATCGCCGCTAATTTTGACCAATTAAAGCAGTATATACCCCCATTAACCCAGTGGTTTTGTCGTTGGGCATCGGTACAGTCTCTTTCTTCCACAATCTGCTTAACGAGATTATTGCCATCACAAAAAACTCGACCGTAACCTTTCGGGTTAGGGAGGTTAGCAGTTAAGAGGGTGGCAGCGTTACCATGGTCTTGATGAATCTGGAGAAGATTTTGCAAGGTTTCGGGACGCAACAGGGGAACATCGCCATTTAAGACCAACAAATCCCCCTGAAAGTCCTCTAAATGGGGGATTAACTGCTGAATAGCATGGCCAGTGCCTAACTGTTCCTTTTGTTCGACAAATTCGATATCCTCAAGATGCTGTAGAGTATTTCGCACCTGTTGCCCTTGATAACCGATAATTACCAGTTTTCGCCTGGGATGTAAGGATTCGCTGACATTAAGCACCCGTTCCACTAGCGAGCGACTGCCGAGGGGATGTAAAACTTTCGGAAGGCTGGACTTCATTCTGGTTCCCTTACCCGCTGCTAAAATTGCTACCGCTACCATGGTCATGCTTGCCAATATCGTTCGCGACTGAGTATATCGCACTCTGATCCCCTTGGTTGCAAGAATTTTTCCCCTCTTTCATCCTGTGCCAGTTGAGAAACTACCATAAAAAGGTTTTCTTTAAGACATTGTTAAGGTACTATATACAAATTGAAACAATTGAACATAATCAGCACTCTATAGATACCGCTATGACAAATGTACTAACTAAGGAATCCTCCGCCATGAAACAGATTCGCACCACCTACCAAGCTGACCAACAGGTGAAATACCTGCATCTAGAAGCGGAAATCGAGGTACTGCTGCAACAACTGCAAAACCTCAAGCGCAAAAACCAAGAGAATCAAAACCTAAATTAAAGAAAATTTCCCTAAGAATTCTCAAATCCCACCCTCTGATCAGCGAGAAGGTGGGAAAATGTTTTTTGAGAATTCCAGATAGGTGTAGATTAATGATCAATTTTGCCTTACAGCAAGCCTTCGCCCGTCGTCATGCCCTGAAAGTGATCAGTGGGTTAAATAATTTCGATCGCTCGCAGGTTCTCTCAGTAGTTAAAGCCGCTACAGCCGGAGGAGCAACTTTTGTCGATATTGCCGCTAATGCTGACCTAATTCGGGCGGTAAAAGCCTTGACAAATTTACCCGTGTGTGTATCGGCCGTCGAGCCAGAATTGTTGGTGATGGCAGTGGCGGCCGGGGCCGATTTAATTGAGATCGGTAATTTCGATAGTTTTTATGCTCAAGGACGCTTTTTTGAGGCGGCGGAAGTTTTAGCCCTAACCCGTCAAACTCGCGACCTACTGCCCGAAATTACCCTGTCTGTGACAGTTCCCCATCTCCTACCCCTCGATGAACAGGTGAGACTAGCGGAAGCTTTAGTTAGTCAGGGTGCCGATATCATTCAAACCGAAGGCGGCACTAGCAGTCAACCCCGTCACGCCGGTATTTTGGGACTGATTGAAAAAGCCGCCCCGACTTTAGCGGCAGCCCACGCTATTTCCCATGCGGTTAAAGTTCCCGTCCTCTGCGCTTCCGGTTTATCCAGCGTTACCGCCCCTATGGCGATCGCTGCTGGAGCGGCTGGTATCGGTGTTGGTTCGGCGATCAATCAATTGGATAATGAAGTAGCTATGGTGGCAGCCGTGCGCGGTTTAGTTGAATCTCTGCAAGCACAACCGGTCCATATTGGCAACTAGAACAATTTTTGTCTAGATACGGCAGAGAAGGGTCCGTTTTCCCTTCTCTTTTTCCCTCTGTCACCAGTTATCAGTTATCAGTTATCAGTTGCCAGTTATCAGTTATCAGACGTGAGTTAAGCTGTACTGAATTGAAACTGCGTCTTGGAAATTTTAGTACAAATGCTCAAACTGCTTCTCCCTGCTCCGCAGCTCCGGCGCTCCCCTGCAATCTTAACGAGTAATTTAGATAGTCAACAGCTTATCAGTTCACTGATTACTGATTACTGATTACTGATTACTGATTACTGATTACTGCTCACTGAAAAGCCCCCCACCCCCATCAACTGTGGTAAAATGCGCTATGGCTCAAAACATTAGAGATAGAAGCACTCCACCATGATTCGAGATATCTTCATGCCCGCGCTCAGTTCCACCATGACCGAAGGAAAAATAGTTTCTTGGGTGAAGTCCCCCGGGGAAAAAGTCAGCAAAGGGGAAACGGTGTTAGTGGTCGAATCCGACAAGGCCGACATGGACGTAGAATCGTTTTATGATGGTTATCTCGCTGTAATTTTAGTCGAAGCTGGCCAAGAAGCGCCCGTGGGGGAAGCGATCGCCTATATCGCCGAAACTGAAGCGGAAATTGAACTGGCCAAAGCTCAGGGAAAAACCGCCGCAGTCGCCCCTAGCAAGCCCGTAGAGACCCCAGAAATCGCTCCGCCTCCCGTTTCGATCCCCGTCGCCGCCGTTAAAGATAATGGCCGTTTAGTCGCCTCTCCCAGGGCCAAAAAACTGGCTAAAGAATTAAAGGTGGATCTGAAAACCCTAGTGGGTAGCGGTCCCCACGGACGAATTACCGCCGAAGACGTAGAAAAATCGACAGGAAAAGTCAGCACTGCCCCCGCTCCCGTCATTACTCCCCCGCAACCCGTCAGCGTGCCTGTAGCGGCTCCTAAAGCCCCGATTCCGGGCAGCGCCCCGGTCGGTCGGACTGTTCCCCTCACCACTCTGCAAAAAGCCGTCGTCCAGAATATGTCGGTTAGCTTACAAGTTCCCACCTTCCAAGTGGGCTACACTATCACCACCGACCCACTGGATCAACTCTATCAACAGCTAAAATCCAAGGGTGTCACCATGACGGCCCTGTTAGCAAAAGCGGTGGCCAACACCCTCGCTAAACATCCGATCGTTAATGCCTGCTATAGCGACGCAGGAATTCAATACCACGGGGCGATTAACGTCGCTGTCGCCGTAGCTATGCCCGATGGTGGCTTAATTACGCCGGTTTTGCGCTCTGCTAACCAGATGGATATCTATTCCCTCTCCCGCAGTTGGAAAGATTTAGTCGATCGCGCCCGCAGTAAACAACTGCAACCGGAAGAATATAATAGCGGTACTTTTACCATTTCTAATCTGGGAATGTTCGGAGTCGATCGCTTTACCGCTATCTTACCCCCCAACCAAGGCGCGATCCTGGCAGTGGGTGCTTCCCGTCCCCAAATCGTCGTCAATAAAGATGGTTTATTCGGAGTGCAAAAACAGATGACGGTTAATCTCACCAGTGACCACCGAGTCATCTACGGGGCCGATGCAGCCTCCTTCCTGCAAGACTTAGCTAAACTGATCGAAACTGAGGTGCAGTCTTTAACTATGTAATCAGAATCTAGACAGCAGGAGCCAAGGGAGTTTCTCTCTAGCTCCTGCTTTGTTGTCAATAAAAAAATGTAAGGAATTAGCTAAAATGGGTTTAACCTTATCTATCACCCGAAACTATCGCCCAAACGAGGCCAAAAAAAGTGTTAATCTCAGGGAACTTTAAGATCTAAGCTAATATCGGTAAATTAACACCCAATCTCGCCCTATATATTAAGCCTACAATAATTCGTATTCCCACGCCCTAACGCCTACCCATAGGAAAAAATGATCACAGAGAATAGTCGCTTACGTTCAGAATTTTTAAATACACAGGTTATCACTCGCAATACAGGCAAAAAACTCGGCGTTGTTAAAGATATCCTAGTAGATATCGATCAACGAGAAGTGGTTGCCCTGGGACTCCGCGATAATATCCTCTCCCTGTCGGGAATGCCTCAATATATGTATTTATCGAGCATCAGTCAGACGGGAGACGTGGTTCTCGTTGAAGATGATAACGTCTTGGAATCCGTCGATATCGATGCTTATACTCCCTTAATCGGTAGTGACGTGATCACGGAAACCGGCGAACCTTTAGGCAAAGTCCGCGATTATCAATTTGATCCCCTTAGTGGTCAATTACATTCCATTATCATCGCTTCCCTGGGATTGCCTCTGATCCCCGAACAATTGATCAGCACCTACGAAATTGCCATTGAAGAAGTGGTTAGCAGCGGTCCGAATCGCTTAATCGTCTTTGAAGGGGCCGAAGAACGTCTCACCCAAGTTAGTGTGGGGGTTTTGGAACGTTTGGGTATTGGTCGTCCCCCCTGGGAAAGAGAAGAGGAAGAAGCTTATTATACCCCCGCTGCTCGCCCAGAAAATCAGTTAGGTACGGGCATTCCTCTCCGTACCCCCGTTGAGGCAGCTAAACCCGTTGAAGAACGCTGGAGTGAGGATGAATGGGAAAAAGAACCCCTGCGTGCCACTCCCCCACCGCAAAAACGGGCCGAAGCTCGTTATTATGAGGAAGAATACGAGGAAGAAGAAGATAACTGGGGAGAAGCGCGCTCAGAACGCACAGAAAGCTTTTCTCGTCCTCAGTACGACGATTACGAGGATAAGGCCGAGGATGATATGTGGGATGATGACGTGGAACCAGATTACAATCCCCCCCGCATCAATATCACCGAGAAGAAAAAAGAAAGAATCCCCGAATACGAAGACGGTTAATCTTTGATCATCCCCCTATCCATTAGTTACATATTTCTTAACATAAAATTTGACAAAAAAAGAAAAGTGTGCTATATGGACCAAGGGGGTTCTCTGGGGGGACTAAATACTTTTGGTATCACGTCGAGTGCAGTGATTTGTCAGACTCTACAGATTTTCAATGAACTCTTCAACTGTGACTTGGGCTTGTTTCAGAATTCCACTTAATGTACCAACCTTCAATTCCTGATGTAAAGGGACAACACAGCCAATTTTGCCCTCTTCGGTTTCTTTCTTCATCACAACATGGCTACCTGTTTGACGAACTTGCTCGAAGCCTAAGCGTTCAAGACATCTAATTGCCTCCCCACTAGAGATTCGTGGCAGCTTAGGCATAACTAACCTCAATACTGGTCACAAATCTAGGGGATGTTTCTGGTAAGGTAAATTCCTCTAGGTAAAGCCGTGTGGCTTCTTTCAATCCAGCAATCGCCTGCTCAATTGTTTCTCCTTGATCTACTGTACCAACTTCTGGACATTCAGCAATATACATATTATCTTCTTTGTACAAAATAACAGTAAAGATGCGATTTTTCATGGTGTCTTATCATCTCCGGCTTACTCTGAAAATCATAACATAACTGTTTCCTAATCGTTTGGTTAGAAAATAGTTAGGTTTCCTGATCATTGACCCAACTCACGCTTTTTGAAAAACTCTATAAGATATTAAGTTATTAGTACTTAATCTAATATTGTCCCACCTTCCTAGAATTGAGTGAGAAGATTGTGCAAAAACAGGCGTAGAGTTGATATAAAGAATGGAAAATATTAAAGCAAAATCAAGTTTTTCTATCTTGAACTTTAACTTTGATGGTCTAATTAGGGTTTGCGGCAAAAAGTTTTTCGTGGGGGTAGGGTGTGGGGTGTAGGGTGTGGGGTGTGGGGTTTTACCCATTTTCAGGTGGTCAATTACCTAATTTTCAGGGAAAAAGTACCTGAATTTTACCCCCGATCACTCCAATGGTCAGCACTTTTTGAGGGAAAAAAAGTCTAAAAGCCTTATCCAACAAGGTTTTTAGATTTATTCAGCCAGCCCTAGTTACATCTTTCTTAACATAAAATTTGACAAAAAAAGGAAAGTGTGCTATGTGGACTAAGGGGGTTCTCTGGGGGAACTAATTTGATCAGATAGTTTCCCAGTCTGGCTGATATTATTTAACCTTTAATCAAGGCTATCACTGGGCAACCAATCTTCGATCACCTGCGCGATAGTATCGGGACAAAACTCGGGAAAAATGCTGAGGACTAAACCTGTTTGTCTGGCGGCCTCTCGACGCGCTCTGGTATATTCCTTTGCCTACATTTACCCATCCCGCGTTTTCGCTCAGATCGTAAATTCCATAGGGAATGATTCTTCCCTTATCTTGGTCAGGAAAATCATGAACCAATACTTGTACTGGCTCTCCCTTTTTTAGCCATTCAGCACCGCTATTTTTATAATTTCCAATTAATTCTGGTTCTAACGAAGAACCGTTATAGATTTGATGCTTGAGCAAATATGTTCACCGAGAATCACTCCCGTTAGAGTGAGATAAGATTAACTCTTATTCCTCACCCTAACTACTAGGAAAAACTGGCAATTAAATTAAGCACCTTGCCGTAATTTATCCAAAACCGATCGATCTTCTAGAGTAGAAGTATCACCGGAAATCTCTTGACCTGATGCTAAAGTTCGCAAGAGACGACGCATAATTTTACCCGATCGCGTTTTTGGCAGCACATCGGTAAAACGGATTTCTCCCGGTCGGGCAATAATGCCAATTTCCTTGACAACGTGATCCTTTAATGCTTGCGCTAACTCCGGACTCGCTTCATAATGCCCCTCGAGAGTCACAAAAGCATAGACTTCTTCCCCCTTAATTTCATCCGGTCGTCCCACCACAGCCGCCTCTGCTACTGCGGGATGAGATACTAAAGCTGATTCGATCTCCATTGTCCCTAAACGGTGGCCAGAAACGCTCATCACGTCATCGACGCGCCCCATTACCCAGAAATAACCGTCTTCGTCCTGACGACTACCATCTCCAGCAAAATAGAGATATTGGCCATCTTTGGGGGCGATATGTTCCCAGTAGGTATTGCGGAAGCGATCGGGATTTTTATAAACTGTTCGCATCATACCGGGCCAGGGATGTTTGACCACCAGATAACCCCCCTCATTCGCTTGGGCGGGATTACCGTCTAAGTCCACCACTTCGGCCATAATACCGGGGAAAGGTAGGGTTGCTGACCCCGGTTTGGTGGCAATTGCCCCGGGTAGGGGAGTAATCATAATCCCCCCGGTTTCCGTTTGCCACCAAGTATCGACAATCGGACATTTTTCTTTACCGATAACCCGGTGATACCACATCCACGCTTCTGGGTTAATCGGTTCTCCCACGGTTCCCAGTAAGCGCAAAGAGGATAAATCCCGGCTATTGGGGATATCTTCACCCATTTTGATAAAAGTGCGGATAGCAGTGGGGGCAGTATAAAAGATATTAACGCGATATTTCTCGATGACATCCCAAAAACAGCCTAAATTAGAGGGACGGGGAACCCCTTCATACATTACCGTGGTTGCACCATTGGAAAGCGGTCCGTAAACGATATAACTATGGCCGGTAATCCAACCCACATCGGCAGTACACCAGTAAACATCGGTGTCTTTCAGGTCAAAAATCCATTTGCAGGTGATATGGGTGTAGAGATTATAACCGCCGGTGGTGTGGACGACTCCTTTCGGTTTGCCGGTGGAACCACTGGTGTAGAGGATAAATAACATATCTTCGCTATCCATGGGTTCGGCCGGACAGTTAGCAGATACCTGTTTTTGTAGATCATGCCACCAGTAATCGCGATCGGCAACCATATTGATGGGTTCCTTGCTGCGCTGGACAACGAGGACTTTTTCCACACTGGGGGCGCTATTATCGGCTAGAGCCAGATCTACCTGTTCCTTGAGGGCAACTACTTTATCCTTGCGGAAACCACCATCGGCAGTGATTACCACCTTAGCGGCCGCATCATTAAGACGATCGCGCAAAGCATCGGCACTAAATCCCCCAAAAACTACACTGTGGGGCGCACCAATTCTGGCACAGGCTAACATAGCGATGGCCGCCTCGGGAATCATCGGCAGATAAATTCCGACCACATCGCCTTTTTTCACGCCTAATTCCTTTAAAGCGTTGGCAAATTGACAGACTTCTCGGTGTAGCTGTTCATAGGTAATGGTGCGGCTGTCCCCCGGTTCTCCTTCCCAGATGATGGCGGCTTTATTACGTCTCCAGGTGGTGAGATGTCTGTCAATACAGTTGTAACAAATATTAATCTTGCCGTTGACGAACCATTTAGCAAAGGGGGGCTGCCAGTCAAGAACCTCTGACCATTTTTCAAACCAATGTAGTTCTTTTTCGGCTAATTGGGACCAAAAAGCTGGGGGATCGGCCTTGGCTTTGGCGTAGAGTTGCTGGTATTCTTCAAAGCTTTTAATGGTGGCATTCTGGGAAAATTCGGCACTGGGGGGAAACAGCCGATTTTCCTGTAGGATCGATTCGATCGCTATTTCTGTCATAATGGCAAACGAAATAAATTATCTTGCGATCCAGATTACCTTTTTCGGTTCCCCCCGTAACCCCGGCAAGCAATTCTTTAAGGCTATTTTAGAATTGCCCGATCCCTGACTAGCGATCGCCATTTTGCCCCAAGTGTTACAGAGTTTAAAGTTATGTCACCGATCGAGCGATGAACAGATCGCTGTAAGGTAAACTAACCGATAAACCCGAAATTTAACATGGAGAACACTCGGTAAGGAGTCATAATTCAATGTCTCATAGCGTTAAAATTTACGATACCTGTATCGGTTGCACCCAATGCGTTCGGGCTTGTCCCCTCGACGTGCTGGAAATGGTTCCCTGGGATGGCTGTAAAGCTGCCCAAATTGCCTCCTCCCCCCGCACGGAAGACTGTATTGGTTGCAAACGTTGCGAAACCGCTTGTCCGACGGATTTCCTAAGCATTCGGGTTTATCTCGGAGCAGAAACCACCCGCAGTATGGGTCTAGCCTACTAGGCCTGGCAATCATTCTGTGTTTAACATTTAGCGAAAACTAATCTTGTTAAGAGGACTAACCAGTCCTCTTTTTTTTTGTTATACTCCCGTCGCTAGTGAAGATTTTAGTTAGGGTTTGCGGCAAAAAGTACGGGCGAAGCATTCGGATAGAAAATCTACGGTTTCACCGATAAGTTATTGCCCGAATGCTTCGCCCCTACAGGACGCAATCGCCGATCAAGATGCAAGGTTTTTGAGCCACTAGCTTTAAAATCTTGCACCTGCCTCGCCAAACAGGCCCCAAACCCCTTACCTCGTCTATATTTCACATTTATTCAGCAGACCCTAGTTAGGTAATTCCCCAAAAAGTTGACGATATTTTTGCAGTTTTGCCTCCATTTCTGCTAACTGCTGATTAGCCTGTTCAGCCCGTTGGCGTTCATTTTCAGCCCGTTGCTTTTCCTGCTCCAGTAGTTGATTAATTTCGCTGTAGGACAAAAATTGAGTGCCATCAGGACGATAAATTTTTAACTCGTCGGTTAAGTCAAAACGAATGCCTAAACGGGGACTCACCCAATTATTAACCTCACTAACACTGTCTAAACTGTCACCAATTCGCTGCCAAGCTTCTAGACTATTATCATCGGGATCATAGACGTAGTATTCTTGGACTCCATAGCGATCATAAAATAGCAATTTTTTGGCCATTTCGATGGAGGTGTTACTGGGAGAAAGAATCTCAAAGACGACTTGAGGAGCAAGATTATCTTCTTGCCATTGTTTGTAGGAACCTCGATCGCCTTTCGGTCTGCCAAATACTACCATCGTATCAGGAGCGGCAGCAATTTTCGGCTGGCCTTGCACGGGATACCACAACAGATCCCCCGCTACAAATACCTGGGGATCATCGATATATAACCAGTCGAGATTCTGCTTAATCGTCACTATCCAGTTAAATTGTTTAGTATTATCTGCCATCGGTTTACCGTCGCTCTCAGGATAGATAATCTCGGTTTTGTTAACTTGACTAACCATGGGGAATACCTGCCGAACTCATTGGGCTATTTTTATTATATAATAAACTTGAACTAAGTAAGGAAAAGACCGATCTTGATTTTAGAACTAGAGCAAGTAAATTTAGCTATCCGACGGGGCAGTGCTTATCTGTTAGAAGATATTACTTTTAGCATCAAGCAAGGAGAAAAGTTAGCTATTGTCGGAGCATCTGGGGCAGGAAAAACGACTCTTTTACGATTGTTAAATCGTTTGCAGGAACCAAGCACGGGAAATATTTATTTTCAAGGTAAATCGATTAGGGAAATACCGGTTATTTCCCTGCGACAACAGATAGTTTTATTGCCACAAGAGTCGAAATTATTAGGGATGACTGTTCGAGATGCTCTCGCTTATCCTTTGCAATTAAAAAAACTTACACCTGCGGAAATTAATCAGAGAATTGACCGTTGGACATCCCTATTAAAAATTCCTCAACAGTGGTTTGAGCGCGGGGAGTTAGAATTATCTTTAGGACAAAGACAATTAGTGGCAATTACCAGAGCTTTGTTGTTAGAACCGAGCATACTGTTATTAGATGAACCCACCTCTGCTTTAGATACAGGCACGGCCAGCAGGTTATTAGAAGTATTAAACAATCAAAGTTCAATGACGATAATTATGGTCAATCATCAACTAGATTTTTTAGAGGAATTTGCCGAGAGAGTTATTTATCTAGAAGCGGGAAAAATTGGTTCAGATTGCCTCGCCCATCAATTAGATTGGTTAGGGCTAAAAACTCAGTTAATTGATTTAGAAAAATCTCGACAAAGTGACCACTGGTAAGATTAAATTAAAATTGGTGCGCCCTCCTGAAAAACTAATAATTCTCCTGCATTAATCGCTGTCCAAACTTCATTATCAGTTAAGGGTGTAGTGGCAATAATTGCTACTTGATCGCCCGGACGAGCTAAAGCTTGAAAATCAACGCTAACATCTTCATCAATTAAATGAGCGGCGGCAAAAGGATACTGACGGATTATATAGCTTAATTTCGTCGAACAATGGGCAAAAAAATGTTCACCATCGCATAAAAGATAATTAAAAATTCCTTGACAAGCGATAGAGTTTGTGATAGTTTTTAGGACTTGATAAAGTTGTTCTAGGGAAGGTTTGCCCTGGGGAAAAGTCTCTCGTAGGGTATTAAGAATTAAACAGAAAGCTCTTTCGGAATCCGTCTCCCCAACCGGTTGATAAAAATCTCCCGCAGGAGGTGAGAAATTTTCTAAATTACCATTATGGGCAAAAACCCAATATTTCCCCCACAATTCCCGCCGAAAAGGATGACAGTTTTCTAGTTTAATTTCTCCTTGGGTGGCTTTGCGAATATGGGCGATAACATTGGTAGAATGGATGGGATAGTTTTTAATTAATTCCGCAATCGGAGAAGCGATCGAGGGTTTAACATCAATAAAAGTTCGGCAGCCTAAACCTTCAAAAAAGGCGATTCCCCAACCGTCTCGATGTTCGTCGGTTTTTCCTCCCCGCGCACAAAATCCCTCGAAGGAAAAACAGATATCCGTGGGGACATTACAATTCATGCCTAGAAGTTGACACATAGTTGCTTGAGTTTGAACATCAGATGCGTGGAAAATTATTTACTGCCAGCAGCCGTGACAGGAGACAGGAGAATTTTTTCCAGCTGCCTCTTGCCTATCCTAGCTAAGAAATTAATCTGGCACTAAGTAGTCATTTCAATTAAGATTGAGAATATCAATGCCAGAGTTCATAAGGGTTTCATTGGTATAGAGTGTATCAGACTTATCTGAAATGATTATACTAATTAACCTGAGTCCGGGATAAGCCGAAACCCCAATTTTACCGTAGCCAGTCAGCCTATTCTTCCCCGGAAGTCATGGCAAAATCTCCTTAACCCGAACTGAGGTTAACGGGAGCATCCCGTTTAGGAAATAAGTACAAATGCTTAAGCAATTGTCTGATTGAGATAAGCACAACCTAACTTCAAAAGCTGTGGGACATTTTCGACTTTCCATTGCGCCCCGGATATTTTCACTCTAGCACCGAGCCGCTTAATTGTTGATTCCACCGCACCTGAGCCTATACAGATACCTGATTCCTGATCTAATTTATATTGGCTCTTCGTTACTTGGTATGATTCGCTCAGGGGACATAAATCGACTAAATCCTTATCTGGCAAGAGACTTAATTGATTAGTTCGTTCTAGCCTGCATTATTCATGAAGACTTTGGAAAATCCTCGAAAGCCTTGGCAAGAACTTCATCTAGCGATCTGGCTGAAAAAGAGTCTGTTTTTTGAGATGTCCTCACAATCAGGTTTTTGCCAGTTGGTGAATAATGCAGGCTAGAGCGAAAACAATTGACAAAAATTGCACCAATGTCCGTCTCTATAAGGGTTTCATTGCTTATAACCCCGTCCATTGCATAACAAAAACCGAAGAACCGAAAGAATTAGAAATTTTTCGTAAAGTTCCCTTGATACAGTTGACACTTCGCGAAAGCTAGTTTATAATCACTTCGTGGCCAGAAGTATTGTTGTTGAAATCTATAGTTACCTATAGATTTTCCCTGCGATTAGCTATTTTAACTCGTTTGAGTAAAGATAGTCTCGTAAAAGCTGGTTTTCCTATTTGTTCCTAACCAAAACGTAAGAGTTCAAGTCATACGAAAAGCAGTAAAGTCCATGCTATATAAGCGTTTGGACAGAAGATGGACGAATTATCAGTCTCATTTAAGAAACCCGGAAGGCTTCCCTTTTCGTGTTATTGAGAATGAAGCTGTAGGTTTCGTGAGTTTCGAGTTTTAGAAGCCCCTCTGTAACTGCATTTGGAGTACCTGAATCCTTACACCAAAACTTGACTCGGTTGTGACTTCAAATAGTTAACAACCCAGCCAATCATGATTTTTCCTAACCCCTAATATTCCTCTCGGAATTTAGTGATTTCTGTCAACTCAGGAGATTATTGTCATGTCTGTCAGACGCGTAGAAATCCAAGATTTAACTTTTGCCACGAACGGACAAAGTTTGTGGCGCGGTGGTTCGGCGGCCACATTTAGCGATAACCGTTTTCTCGGAACGAGTTGGAACACGAGCAGGAATTTCGGGATCGGGCCTTTAGGTTTCGATGCCAGTACCGACGGACGTGTCGGTTTGCAATCTAACTTTCGTGTACAGGGGGGAACGGTAAGCGCATCCTTGCCGACCGATATATGGCTCGATGTGCCTACCACCGCCAAGGCGGGTGACACCGTGACGATCCGCTCTGGTTTTTCGGTCGATCCCAAAGCGACTTTTACAACGCTAAGTCCATCGGCCAACTACAACTTGCAATTGATTATCGACGCGGCTGCTCAGTTGCAGGGAAAGGTCGGGCCATTCTCCAGACGACTCCTCGGTTTCGATATCGATCGAACGGTTAACCTACTCCGGCTCGATAGCAATAACCTTCGGTACGATATCCCGATTAACGCGATCGGCGGGGCGATTTCCCTGCGCGCTCCCAACCTAAATATCAACGGCTCCCGCTCGGCCTCCAACCAACTGACTGGCTCTAAAACCGATAACTTTTTGAGCGCAAACGCGGATCTCGTCACCCTCGCTACCCGCGCCCTTAACGCGATCGGTGTTCCCGTGCCACCTCTGCGGGGCAGTGCCGGTATCGATATCGGGATCGCGGGCGGCTCGGTTAACTGGAACGTACTGAGCGCGGTGATTAACGCCGGTCTCGGCGTACAGCAGAATCTCGGCCTGACCGCGAACCGGTTAGCGGGAACGCTGAATATCAACGGCGTGAATCGACCTTTCACGGTCGGTCAGGATTTCAGCTTCGTCATGCCCGGAACGACCGGGAACAATCTCAATATCCGCGCGACCGTCGGGTTGGATGCGAACCTCTCGAACCGGACGAGTTTGAATTTAAACAGCAATCTCAATCTATCTGCCTTAGAAGGTTCGGCCACCGTGACCTATCCCGATCCGACCTGGCGTAATCCTTTCCGTCGGGGAAGTCGTACCGCCGGTTTCGGACCTCTCTTCCAGCGCAATGTTCCGCTCGGTAGCGGCAATATCGCCACGCTCTATAACGAATCTTTCGGTCTAGGCGGTTTCGCGCAACGGAACTTTGATTTTAGCGTTCCGGTAGTCGCCTAGACATTCACGGGGGAAAGGCTCTTTTTCGCTCCTTTCCCCGATATTTCTCCCGATAGAAGCTATAAAATATGGAAAATACGGTATCCCCCCTGAAAATCTTCGATCGATCTCTATCCCCCGGGGAAATTTTTTCTCTACTAGAGCGTCATCGTTTATTGATCCCGCTTGTCCGCGAGACAATCCTGGACGAGATCGTTTCGGAATATCCCTGCCCTCTCGAAGAGCAAGTCATCGCTTTTCAACAAATGCGACAGGCTACGGGACTCGATAGCGAGGAAATCTATCACGATTGGCTCGCGCGACAGGATTTAACTGCGAGAGCTTTTTACGAGATGGCGATCCGCGCTTGGCAGATCGAGCGTTTTAAAAGTCAGCACTGGGAGAATCAACTAGAGAGCTACTATCTAGAGCGCAAACGCCAGATCGATCGGGTGGTTTACTCCCTCGTCCGCGTCCGCAATCCAGGTATGGCGACAGAGATCTATTTCCGGATCGAGGAAGGGGAAGCTTCATTCGAGGAAATCGCCGAATTCTATTCCGAAGGCGAGGAAAAATACACCAGAGGGATGATCGGCCCGATCGAGATCGGTCAGGTTCATCCGGAGATCGCGCTCCGATTACAGACCGGTCAACCTGGAAAAATCCACTACCCGATCGAGTTCGGGGAATGGTCGGTGCTTCTCCGTCTCGATCATTGGCTCCCCACTCCCTTCGACGAAACTACCCGTCAGCGTTTACTCGATGAACTCTTTCAGGAGTGGCTATCCGAGCGCGCTCTAGAAAGAATCCGGGGAACGGGTACCCTCGGTTAAAACGATTGTCCGACATCCAAGACCTTGGTTTTACCGCTGCGGCTGAGAATGATGGCGTTGCATAGTCAAGATGTGAATGGAGCAAATCAAAATGCAATGCCCTGAGTCTAAATCCACCCATATTCGTAAACATGGCATCAATAAACAAGGTAAGGAAAATCATATTTGTGTCACCTGTGGCTGTCAATTTATTGATAACTATGAAAAACAGAAATTTTATGACGAAAAAGGGCAAAAAATAAGATTTATATCGATAAAATAACATTTTTTGCCTAAAAAAATCATTTATTTGCTGTTATTGCCTTTTATCTCCCCGCATCCCTGTTTTAAACCCCATGAATCCCAATCGGGCGATCGAGATTAATTTTTTGGACTGCTTATTCGATAAAATAGGAAGCTGGGCCATCTAATCAAATCTGTATCCTTAAGGCTATGACAATTATTTCTCGATCGATCCCCCAATCACCCACTAAATCCTCGTCTATCGGCGGCTGGCGCGGTTTGATCGAAGAATATCGCCAATTTCTGCCCGTAAGCAGTAAAACCCCTGTAATTACCCTCCTAGAAGGCAATACACCCCTGATCCCCGCCCCTTATCTCTCAGCACAAATCGGGCGCGATGTCAAGGTTTTTGTCAAATATGATGGTTTAAATCCCACCGGCAGCTTTAAAGACCGGGGCATGACCATGGCCATCTCGAAAGCTAAGGAAGAAGGGGCAAAAGCGGTGATTTGTGCCAGTACCGGCAACACCTCGGCGGCGGCGGCAGCCTATGCAAGAAGGGCCGGGATGCGGGCCTTTGTGATTATCCCCGACGGTTATGTGGCCTTAGGAAAATTAGCCCAAGCTTTATTGTACGGAGCGGAAGTCATCGCTATTAATGGCAACTTCGATGATGCCCTCAAGATTGTCCGCCAACTATCAGAAAATTATCCCGTAACTTTAGTCAATTCCGTCAATCCCTACCGTTTAGAGGGTCAAAAAACTGCTGCTTTCGAGATTGTCGATGTCTTGGGTAATGCCCCCGACTGGTTATGTATTCCCGTCGGTAATGCGGGCAATATTAGCGCCTATTGGATGGGATTCTGTCAGTATCACCAGATAGGCAAATGTGACCGACTGCCGAAGATGATGGGTTTTCAGGCCGCCGGGGCTGCCCCTTTTATCTCCAAACAACCGGTTGACCATCCCGAAACCCTAGCCACGGCTATCCGTATCGGCAACCCGGCTAACTGGGAAAAAGCTTGGGCCGCTAGTCACGCTAGTCAAGGGCAATTTCACGCAGTCAGTGATGAGGAAATATTGGCAGCCTATCGGATTTTAGGGGGCCAAGAGGGGGTTTTCTGTGAACCGGCCAGCGCCGCTTCTGTGGCAGGATTATTAAAAGTGCATCAACAGGTTCCCGATGGGGCCACCGTGGTGTGTGTTTTAACGGGAAATGGACTAAAAGACCCAGATTCGGCGGTAAAATACAGCAATAATCAACTAAAATCTGGGATTGCTCCCGAATTAACGCAAGTGGCTCAAATTATGGGCTTCTAAGCTAACGTCAATTCGGGTTAAGCAGTGCTTCTATAAAACTCCCTTAGAACTGGGAATTATACCGGCGCGACGGGGATCGATCGCTATGGCCCCACTCATCGCCCGGGCAAAAGCTTTAAAAGTAGCCTCAATAATATGATGGGAATTAATCCCGTCTAATTGGCGAATATGTAGGGTCATTTGACTGTGATTGACCAAAGCAACGAAAAATTCCCGCACTAGCTGAGTATCGTAGGTTCCCACTCTTTGGGTGGGAATTTCTAGACCATAACTGAGGTGGGGGCGACCGGAAAAATCGAGGGCAACCTGCACTAAAGCTTCATCGAGAGGGGCGACAAAATGCCCGAAACGGACGATCCCTTTTTTGTCTCCCAAAGCTTGTAGTAGAGCCTGTCCGAGGGTGATTCCCACGTCTTCATTGGTGTGATGGTCATCAATTTCTAGATCTCCAGTGGCACGCACATCGAGATCGATCGCAGCGTGGGAGGCGATTTGCTGCAACATATGATCAAGAAAGGGAATTCCTGTCTGGGCGCGACAATTGCCGCTACCATCAAGATCGATCGTCACCTGTACATCGGTTTCTTTGGTAGTACGACTAACCGAGGCGCGACGGCAAGGTGAGACAAAAGAATCGGGGATCTGGGAAGTGGAAATCATTTAAGTAAAAATAAGTAGGTAGCCGTTAAAAATTATCAGATGCCCCCCTTATTAAGGGGGGATTAAGGGGGGATCGGCACCCCCTTATCAAGGGGGGCAGGGGGGATCGAATCATTGACTAGGAAGATGAGAGTTTTTTTCAGTAATCAGTAAACCTAAAACTCACATCTGATAACTGATAACTGATCACTGATAACTGATCACTGAAAAGTCCTAACTTTCTGGTTCAGTTTTAGCTTCCGCCGGCGGACCGGGGGGCAAGGCTTCCCCGCCCAGGGGTTGAGGATTTTGGCTAGTGGGGGGACTAGCGGGGGAAACCTCCGGCTGATTGAGAGCGGGGGTTTGGGGAGGAGTGTCTGGGGCTTTTTGCTCGATTATCGCTTCTTTGGGCGGTTCTTGCTGGGTTGGGGCCGGATTTGGACTTGTGGCTGCGGGTGGCTTGACGTTATCCGGTTGGGGACTAACGGCGGGTTGCGGCGGTTGATTGGGACGAAGCGGGGTTTCAATTGCTGGCGTTACAGGGGGGGAGTTACGCGTATTGAGGTTACTACCCTCTGGTTTTGGAGGATTAGCGATCGCACCTCGGCACACTTCCGGGTTAGGGGCAAAACTGACTCGCACCTGATAGATTCTCGACTCACCACTGGGATTATTAAAACGAGTTGATCTCACTTCCCCAGCCGCCTGTTGATTGAAAATCGGGAAGCCAGCACTTTTAATTAACTGGGGTTCACTGCTGAGGCGGCCTTGGGCATCCACCGTCACCCCATAAACCGCCGTCCCCGCTAATTGACGGGAACAAGCCGTGGCGGGATAATTACCAGTCAAATTGACGGTAGTTATGCCTCTGCTGCCTTGATTGGGCTGATTTAATTCATTTAAGGCGTTAGGATTAGTTTTTTGGACTCTGGCCAGCCAATCCACCTGATTTCTCATGGCCTCCTCGTTACTGGTATTGCTTTTGTCCGCCTCCAGGGAGCGCAAACGTTCCCGCATTTCCCACATTAATTGTTGACGACGTTGTTCATCGAGGGGCGATTGACCATTCGGCTCCGACGTGCGGGCCAAGGAATTGTTTAATTGTTGCTGTGCCTGTTGCGATGCACTAAGGGGCGATTTTCGCAATCTATCTAAAGTTAGATTATCTTGGTAGGGATCAAAGTAAGGCGGCATCTGTTGGTTATTAGTCTCCCTAGGCAGATTGTTATTCTCTGACAGGGTGGGAACAGCAGGAGGACTAGGTAAACTGGGGGTAGAAGTGGGAAAATTGCGAGGAATCGGTAATCTACCCAGGGAGGGGATAGATGCCACGGGAGGAGAATAGATATTGACGGAGGGTAAAGAGGAGAGGGGAGGTAAAGCAGGTAAGGAAGGTAAGGGGGGAAGGGAAGAAACCGAGGGTAAAGGAGGTAAGGTGCTGTTATGGATGCCGTCCATGGGGGGGAGAGGAGGCAAAGAGGAAGAAGACGAATTGAGGTTAGGCAGTCCGGGTAAGCTGGACAGGGAGGAGTCAAGACTGGGAAGACGTGACTGCTCTAGAGGATTCAATTCAATCAGATTGACGTTGCGTAAATCCTTTTTTGGCTCCTGCGCTGGATTATTGAGGAAATTAGGTAAGATAATCGCTAAAAGTAGGGCATGAATACCAAGAGAAGCGGCGAACGAAAGATTATTAGAGTTAATTAGTTTATTTTCTTCGGTTTCTAGACCAAAATAGGAGGATGTCATAATTTAGTTAATTGAGCAGAGCCTTGAGGGGAAAAGTTAACTCTATTTTAATCGTCAGGGCGATTTTTTTTTCTTGAGGGCGGGCAATTAATTGGTGTCAGTACCCCACCACCCCACACCTAACACCCCACACCCTGTCCCCACGAAAAACTTTTTCAGCCAACCCTACTTAGACTGTGAGCGAGCCACAGCTTTTAATTTGGGATATAATTCCGAAGGGTCTAACAAAGGGATAAACTCATCGATTACTGGCTTAAAATTAGCTGGAAAATTCTCCCTAGTTCCATGACCGTTAGGCGATTTAGGCAATGATTCTAATTCGGGGAATTTGGGCGTTTCCGGGGTTAACTGCGAGAATAATTCCTCCACATTACTCATACCTTTGCGAGGATCATTAAAAAGAGAAGTTTCTAAGTTGAGTAAAGAATCTTCACTTGTGGCTTCCGCTTGTGGCTCTGGACAAGGCCGCTCAAGGGTGGGAGAAAGTATATTGACCTGTTCCTGTTGAGGGATAAATACTGGTTTTTTGCCATTTAACTGGGAATCTGGCAAGTTTTTACAAACCAAGCGCTCGAATTCCCCCGTAAAATGAAAGGTAGGATGGCCGCGACGGTGCCAAATTTTGAGAATTTCCTCCACCGAAATGACTTTGTAACGTCCCTGATAGAGTGCCTCTAAAATCGCCATGCGAATCCAATTTAGCGAATAGGTGGGCAACCAGCGCTCGATTAATTCTTGCGCTTTATATCCTCTCATTTCAAATCGATATTGGTTGAGTATAGTCGCTATCTGCATGAGGTTGATCTCTGGGCTAATCTCTGCCATAGAATTTACAAAAACAGTGAGCGCAATCGTTACGGCTACTAGGCACTCTATATATTAAGATTCTATTCAGGTTTTTCCTAGTGGTTTTTACCTATTCTCCCCACACTTACCCATTCGGCGCATCTCCACTCAAGGTAAGTTGACTCTCTAGGGTCGGGTTCGCTTTTGGTGGCAATTTATCCCCCGCTAACTCCTGCACGGTTTAACGGGACTCCTCTGGCGACCTTAAGATAGTTTTTGTCTTTTCCCTGATTAGGCGATCGAGTTTATACCTCTTTGGTACCACAATCTGACTAATTTGTCAAGAAAAAGGCAAAATTTCATCGATAAACCCAGAGGAGATAGAACTATAGCACTACCCTGACAGCCTACCCGATCGAGGTTTTCTGAGTCCCCAAAAATTTTTTGTTAAAATTTGCAACATAACTTAACAATGTGTTACACTTCTTAACACAAGCATACAAAAGGAGCCTCCCCATGACTGCCCGCGGCTACACCACCGAAGAACAAGGAAGACTGAATAATTTTGCTGTCGAACCGAAAATGTACGTTGATAGTTCCAGCGGTCTCGGTTTTACCAAAAAAGCTGAAAAATTGAATGGCAGACTAGCTATGATTGGCTTTGTCTCTCTTTTGGCCATTGAAGTGTTAACCGGTAAAGGAATTATTGCTTGGATTACCAGTCTCTAAGAATTAACAATCCCGTCGCGCTGTTCGGGGAGTTCAGTCCCCGTCCAGACGGGGTGATTCAGATAGCATAAATGCCCTCAAAAACAGCTTTAGCAGGACCTGTCATGTAAACCCGGTTATCGGTTTGGGACCAGTGAATCTGAAGACAACCACCGGGGAGTTCCACGGTACAGATGCGATCGCATTTGTCCGTTAACACGGCCGCCACTACCACAGCACAAGCACCGGTGCCGCAAGCGAGAGTAATTCCCGCTCCTCTTTCCCAGACACGCATCTTCATATAATCTGGCGCGATTACCTCCACGAACTCCACATTAGTCCGCTGGGGAAAAACCGGGTGATGCTCGAATTTTGGCCCGATAGTTTCTAGGGGAATAGAGGCGAGATCATCCACAAAAGTGACACAGTGGGGATTACCCATACTAACGCAAGTAACTAACCAATCTTTACCCTCTACCTCTAGGGGAACCGCGAGGACTTTTTCTGACCCCTTGACCAAGGTGGTGGGGATTTCACGGCCGAGGAGTTGCGGCGGCCCCATATCGACCGTTACCTGTTCATTGGCTTCTAAACGGGGAATGATAGTTCCTGCTAGAGTATGAATGCGATAGGTGCGGCCAATGGCGTTGTTAGCCTCTAAACGGGCGATAAATTGGGCTAGACAGCGAATACCGTTACCACACATCTCCGGTTCTGAACCATCGGAGTTGAAAATTCTCATGGTGTAGTCGGTTTCCGCTTGGCCAGGAAGCGCAAAAATCACGCCATCGGCACCGATGCCAAAATGTCGATCGCACATAGCCACGGCCATTTCCGCTGTGATCAGGGGTTCGGGACTGTGACGGTTATCTATCAAAATAAAATCATTGCCCAGGCCTTGATATTTGGTAAAGGGGATTTTCATCGTCAATAAAAGCTGCTCAACAGGAATAATAGAGGATGAACACCTCATCGATAAACTTATTATGTCTCAATTCGATCCTGGTCTGCCGAGTGTCAAACAAGTACAGAGCTATATTCAAGAGAAACGGGAAGTAGAAATTAAGTTAAGCACCGATGATCTGCTCGTTGGTCGCATCCTTTGGCAAGATGTTAACTGTCTATACCTAGTTGATCACTACGATAAACCCACTTTAATTTGGCAACAGTCTCTAGTTTATTTAAGACCTAAAGCCTAGTAGGAAATCAGACCCATCAAAAATTCATTATCCACATCTAGACTTTTATCCCAATATTCCTGTCTTAATTTTTGCACTCTTTCTGTTGCTTTTGCGGATGGGTGCAGAGTTTTTTTGCAGTTTATTCTCATTAGCTATCGATAATAAGTAAGTATTTATAATTAAATTGAAGATAGATTTTGCCTCTGATCCCCCCTGCCCCCCTTGATAAGGGGGGTGTCTGACAACTTTTAACACCTACCTACTTATTATATTCTACTTCATCTTTATTTTAAGCTTTTATACTGGAAAATAGCCATAAATAGACGATTATTATAGCTATTCAAGGTTATTTTCTCCTTCTTCTAGAACAGGTATCGAGTTTTCTGCCGTCAAAATGTCAGGAATATCACCTAAACTAGCAGTTTGATACACCTGTTCATTTCTAGCAAATAAATTGCTCATATCTTGATAATAATTAGAAGTGATCGATAGCAAAGCTCCGGCAAAAATATAGAGAGGTAAAGGCAAAATAAACCCCTTAGCCCATTGATACAATTCCACCAACAAAAATAACAAAACACAACCCACAACCCAGACTTTCATCGCACTTTTTCCTGCTATTTTTACGAGAAAAGGTGAGCAAAAAGCCCACCTTTTATTTAACTAATTCCAGTGAGAATTTATTCGATCACGGGAGCGATTAACTCGCGTCTTTCACCGGAAATTACTTTCACCTTACCTTCCTCATCGATATCGACCATGGCCGTATCCCCATCAGAAACCCGTCCGGAGAGAATTTCCTCAGCCAGAACATCTTCCAATAGACGCATAATCGCACGACGTAAGGGACGAGCGCCGTAGGCCGGATTATAACCTTCCTCGATCAAGCGTTCTTTAAACTTATCGGTGACAGACAAAGTAATATTTTGTTCTGTCAGACGTTTAAACACATCCTTGAGCAGGATTTCGGCGATTTCCTTGACTTCTTCCTTATTGAGTTGACGGAAGACAATAATCTCATCAAGACGGTTGAGGAATTCTGGACGGAAATATTGTTTTAATTCCTCATTAACCAGCGATCGAATGCGATTATACTGGGCTTCGGCTTGATTATCAGCAAACTCGAAACCTAAACCACCGCCACCCTTCTCGATCACTTTAGAACCGATGTTCGAGGTCATGATCAACAGGGTATTTTTAAAGTCCACCGTGCGACCTTTGGCATCGGTCAAACGTCCATCTTCAAGGATTTGCAGAAGCATATTGAAGACATCGGGGTGAGCTTTTTCGATTTCGTCGAATAGCACCACCGTATAAGGACGACGACGCACCGCTTCCGTTAACTGTCCCCCTTCGTTGTAACCAACGTAACCCGGAGGCGAACCGATTAACTTAGAAACCGTGTGCCGTTCCATGTATTCCGACATATCGAGACGGATCATCGCATCTTCGGAACCAAAGAAATAAGCGGCCAGAGCCTTAGTTAACTCGGTTTTACCCACCCCCGTTGGACCGGAGAAGATAAAGGAAGCAATCGGACGGTTGGGATTTTTCAGACCGACGCGAGCGCGACGAATGGCACGAGACACCGCTTTAACCGCGTCCTCTTGACCGATGAGACGCTGATGCAGGGTATCTTCCATGTGCAGCAGTTTCTCGGATTCGGTTTCGGTCAGTTTGTTGACGGGAACCCCAGTCCAAGAAGCGACGATGTGGGCGATTTCCTCGGCATCGACAAAGGGTTCATCGTTGCCATCTTCGCCTTTTTTGGTGGAAGCGAGATTCCGGATCTGGGTTTTGATTTCCATTTCCCGATCGCGCAATTCCCCAGCTTTCTCGAAGTCCTGACCGCGCACCGCGTCATCTTTTTGTTTGAGAATTTGCCGCAGTTCCTTGTCTAATTCCTTGGCTGCCGGTGGCAATTGGGAATTAATCAAGCGCACTCTCGAACCAGCTTCATCGATTAAATCGATCGCCTTGTCTGGTAAGAAGCGATCACTAATGTAGCGATCGGACAATTTCGCCGCCGCTTCTAGCGCTTCGTCTAAGATTTTTAGTTTGTGGTGCTGTTCGTAGCGTTCCCGGAGACCGTAGAGAATTTCGATCGTTTCTTCTACGGAGGGTTCACCGACCATAACCGGTTGAAAACGTCTTTCTAGAGCCGCATCCCGTTCGATATGTTTGCGATACTCATCCAAGGTCGTCGCCCCGATACATTGCAGTTCTCCCCGGGCTAAAGCTGGTTTGAGAATATTGGCTGCATCGATCGCCCCTTCGGCTGCCCCGGCACCGATGAGAGTATGAACTTCATCGATAACAAGGACGACGTTACCCGCTTGGCGAATTTCGTCCATGATTTTTTTGAGGCGTTCCTCAAATTCGCCGCGATACTTGGTTCCCGCCACTAACAAGCCGATATCGAGGGTGACAACCCGTTTTTCTTCGAGAATGTCGGGAATATCCTTGTTAGCAATGCGTTGGGCCAATCCTTCTGCGATCGCTGTTTTACCTACCCCCGGTTCCCCGATTAGGACTGGGTTATTTTTGGTACGACGACCGAGAATTTGGATGACGCGCTCGATTTCCTTTTGCCGGCCGACTACGGGATCGAGTTTACCCTCGCTGGCCATTTGGGTGAGATTGGAACCGAATTCATCAAGAGTGGGGGTTTTAGTGCGACCTTGGGAAGATGAACCAGCGGCCACTTCGGCGGTTTCCCCTAACATTCTGATCACCTGGGTGCGAACTTTCGAGAGATCCACGCCGAGATTTTCCAGAACCCTAGCGGCCACACCTTCCCCTTCGCGAATTAGTCCTAAAAGGAGATGTTCTGTGCCAATATAGTTATGGCCCAGTTGACGGGCTTCTTCGAGGGAGAGTTCTAAAACTCGTTTGGCTCTGGGGGTGAAGGGAATTTCCACGGCTACGAATCCGGAACCGCGACCGATGATTTTCTCCACCTCCACGCGCGCATCTTTGAGATTGACACCCATGGACTTGAGGACTTTGGCGGCAACTCCCGTTCCCTCTCCAATTAGTCCTAGTAAAATCTGCTCTGTTCCCACGAAGTTATGGCCAAGGCGGCGGGCTTCTTCTTGGGCGAGCATGATTACTTTAATGGCTTTTTCCGTAAATCTTTCAAACATAGCCTATCCATCACCTACACAAGCGACCCTAGATATGCTGATTTTAGCACGGCTTTTTAGTTTAGCTGTCTCTCAGTGATCAGTTATTGGGGAGCGGCTATTAGTTATAGTAGTTGTAGCTCTGAAGATTTTTTCTGGGGTCAATCGGTCTCAGCTGACTTGCGGAGATGCCCGGAATCTCCCGGATTATGGTTTTGTCCCCCTGGAAACCTGCTGATAAGTTGTTCACCGTTGCATAATCCCCCAGGCTCGTGGTCATCCCCATCTCTCGATCGCTCGACTATTGATCGCCCATTTTCAGACCAAAACTCGAAGTATAAGCAGATTAAATATTACTACCTATTGACAAATTAGTATATGTGTTGTAAGACCGGGTGACATACAGAAAGTTGACCCATATCCTTGCTTTGGAGACTGTTATGCAGAAAGTTTCTGTATAATATGTAGTTATACCGATTAGAGCCATGACCAGAGAAAGCCAAAAACTTTACGAGCTAAACGTAGTCAAGCTATTTCGTGATGCAGGAGGATTGAGCCACTACGCAGAACTGCACGTGCCAGATCACCTGGAAAGACCCGATATCATAGCAAGAATTGATTCTATTACGATTGGAATCGAAATCAGGAATCTATTCAATGACGAGAAAGAGGGGTCTGGCAGTCGCGACCGTAAGCGTCGTGGCATATATGAATCTGTAGTTAAAACTTGTTCCCATATTCATTCAAGGCGTAGCGACAAATGGATTGATGTCCAGGTATCCTTTAGCAGTTATCGTGATGCTGACCTGATCGCAAGGCGAGAAAGAAAAATAGCTGAGATGCTAGTGAAATTGGTTGAGAAGTATGATCCTAAAATTGGAGATTATTTCACCTTGCGTGCTGAAAAGTTGTGGGGGCCGGATTGGCCTGAAGAAATCGACTATGTTCGCGTAATGCGACTTGAAGGGGATCACCCCCCTCATTGGAGTTACACAGATAGCTTTTGGGTCGGTGAAACAACAGACGAACTAATACAGAATGCGCTTGACGACAAAGAACGGAATATTCTGAAATGGCGTGATGGATTTGATGAGGCATTGCTTTTACTTGTCTTAGATGGCAGCGTCGGCGCAAGTATGCTTCGCCCGCATGAGCAGTTGATGAATAATGAGTATCTAAGCTCTTTTGATCGAGCCTGCGTCATGGAGTTCGATGGGAAGAGTTACAGAGAACTGCGTCTGCGAAGAGCTAAGGTATAACGCACTGCGATCGCAATCTTGTAGGGTGCGTTCCCTAAAACAACTTCTACCGCTTCAGCGATCGATTTTGGGGAACGCACCATGCACATTGATTGAAGCTGTGAGTCTAAGCTTCGTGGGTTGGGTTGAGCGAAACAAGACTGGGGCGAAAATAGCTCAATTCGCTTGAAAAAGCGTAACCCAACCACCCCAAAGGTTACTCTTTGTTGGGTTTCCTTGGGTCAACCCAACCTACAATAATTGCTTGCCCCTTGCAAAATAGTGCGATGCCAAAGGCACTGCGTAGCAGAGCGCAATCTTGTAGGGTGAGTTCCCTAATCTGGCTCCTACTGCTCCTACCAATAGACATCTCCAAAAATTATAACCCAGTCACAGTTTGCTTTTAGCCTGTGTACTAATTAAGTGGTTCGATAGCTGAAATGTATATCTATCGTTGCTAATTCAATTTCACTGAAAAAATATGAGGCAATTAAAATAATTTTTATTCGGGTAGATTCCTTAACTAGAGAGACTTTTGATCTTGAGATAATATTAGGTCGATGTCTATTGGGGACAAGGATAATATGACCGAAGCGGCTAAAGTTATTCTAGAATACGGCTTAATCACCTTACAATTGCCGATTATCTAGGCGGTGGTTAATCCCGATAATTATCGCTCAATTCGTGTCACCGAAAGATTAGAAATGCAATCAATGGGATTAACGAATAAATACTACGACACTGAAGCACTTTTATTCTCGATCAAAGCTTAAAGTTCATTAATAATTATTGATTGTTTCTTATTTTATAGCTGCTGTGGTTGTGAGACTAAACCCATTCTTGCTCAAAAAGTAAAAAGGGAAATATATTCCCTTTTTCTGGCTTTTATGGACCCATATCCTAAACGATTTCGGGTTTAACACCTCTTTGGTCGAGAATTTTCTGTAATTCTGCTTCGTCGGTTTTGGTCAAAGAAGTGCGTAATACTTTACCTCCGTAGGGGGCCACTTCATCGAGGACCTTATCGGGGGTAACTTTTTGGACGAGAACAAAGAGAGCAGATGTACCGGGCTGCATGGTTTCTCCCAATTCCCGCATAAAATTGTCATCCACACCGATATCACTTAAAGCACCTCCCAAAGCGCCACCAGCAGCACCGAGGACGGCCCCTAATAAAGGGGAGAAAAAGAGCATTCCGATTAATAATCCCCAGAAACTGCCACTAGCGGCTCCCGCTGCCGTTAAATTGACCGCTTGCTTGAGTTTAATCTCGCCATCTTTGTTTTTAACCACTACGGCGGCATCTTCTAGCTCGATGAGATGTTCCCGTTGCAGTTTAGCCAAAGTTAAACGAACTTCTTCTGCTTTAAATTCGTCCTCATAGGCGATGACAAATAGATCAGCCATAGTTTTTCCTCGATTATTAACAAATAAAACCTTTATACACTACTTTTGCCGGATTAAAAGTTTGAGGTATCGGAGAATACCGAAAACCCATGGGGATTAGGTGTCATAAATACGCGCTTCAAAAGCATCGGGATTTTCTTGACAGTATTCCTCAAAATAGGTTTTTTCCGGTTTTTTAGCGCGTTGGTGTGCCAATTCTGCCTGTAATTCCTCAACAATATCCCAAGCTGCAGCACAATCGGGAGAATTTCCCCCTTTTTCAGCACATACTGCCCGGGCAATATCTCTAGCTTTGATAATCTCCGCTTCTAAATCAAGACTGCGGGGCTTTTCGACGGCGTTACCTTTATGGAGGATGTCACTAACAGAGATAACACCGAGTAAACCGCCTTTAATTACCGGTGCGAAACGAATACCGGTATTAGCAAATAAGCGGGCCACATATTCAACCCCGAGGTCGGGATTAATCACGATGCAGGGTTTGCTCATCACTTCATAGACGCGCACATTTTGCGGATCTTGACCGAAAGCGACGACTTTATAGACAATATCGGTTTCGGTGATAATTCCGTAAGCATCTTCATCGTGACGACGATCAACAATGAGAGTTCTAATGTTCTTTTCTCTCATCAATTGTACCGCTTTGGCAACGGTTTCAGAACCCTTAATCTTGGCCACCTCCGTGGTCATAATTTCAGCTGCTTTCATAGTCATATTTGGAGAAGTTAAGTTGTGCCTTTGTTATTTTAGGGTATAAACTGGCCTCTAATACTGACGGCTGACGGCTAAAAAACCGCTCCCTGATTAACGCCATTCTACCAGTTGTCGTTCTTGGACAACCAAACCATATACTGTCTCGGTTTGACGGGCTAAATTCGCCCAATGAAAGCGTTTTTCTAGGTCTTCATAGGCGTTATTAACTAATTTTTGAGCGTATTCGGGATTATTTAAAACCTCTAAAATGCCCCAAGCGAGGGAATCAGGATTATTGACGCGGGTGACAATTCCCGTTTGGCCATGACGGACAACTTCGGGAAAACCGCAGGTATCGGAAACTACCACGGGAACCCTAGCGGCGAAACTTTCCAGGGCGACAATGCCAAAAGGTTCGTAAAGACTGGGAAAAACGGCACAATCGGCCACGGTTTGGAAGCGATCGAGGTTTTCATCGGACATAAAGCCCGTAAAATAACAATGATGCCAGATACCGAGATGCCAGGCCTGTTGTTTGAGTTTGTCGGTATTGCCGCCACCGATAATGACAAATTTAGTTTGACCCTCGGTCTGGGCCAGGACTTTTGGGGCAGCGTTGAGTAACACCGAAACCCCCTTTTCAAAGGTCATACGCCCGACGTAATAGACGATTTTTTCGTGATCTTGGGCATATTGACGACGAAAAGCTCGGTAATCAAAGTTAGGGTCTCTTTGCTTTTTCTCGGCCCGAATACCGTTATAAACCACATCGATTTTATCCCAGGGTGCACCCAAAGCCCGATGGACTTCATGACGCATATAGCCAGTGCAGACGATAATGCGCCAAGCATTATAGACGAGGGTTCCCTCTTTGCCGGCGATATAGCGTTGGGTGTCGGTGTGCAGTCCGTTATAACGTCCGTATTCCGTGGCGTGAATAGTGGCAATCAGGGGTATTTTAAAGAGATGTTTCATGGCAATGGCCGCATCCCCTACCAACCAATCGTGGGCATGAACAAGGTCAAATTTTCCGTATTCGGCGATTAGTTTGCCGCCCTGTTGCCCCATGCTGTTATTCATGTTGACCACCCAATGGAAAAAGTCATTGCCGGGGGGTACGGGGACGCGGTGGATGTGAATGCCTTCGACCAGTTCGTAACTGGGGGCCTGACCGAATTCGATCGTGATTAAATGGACTTCATGACCGAGTTTGACGATTTCGGGATAGAGTTCAGCGACATGACGGGCGATACCGCCCACTAATCGCGGTGGAAATTCCCACGCCAACACTAAAATCCTCATTTTTCCCTAACCTCGACCTGATTTAAGCTTGTAAGTAATCATTGCATCCCCATGGTATCTATTTTGGCTCTGGTTTCTTCCTCTAATTGCCACTCTCCCCGCACCAGTCTGGAAAGGATTTCTTGTCGCCACTTGCTTAATTGTTCCTGAAAAGCGGCCGTTTGTAGATCGTTGCGCCAGAAAATTAGGGCTGATTCGCCAGTTTGCGGATAATAATTTTTACGCTCTCCAGCGATGCGGAAGCCAAAATGCTCGTAGAGCGCGATCGCTGACTGGTTCGATACCCTCACCTCTAGCGTAGCCCTTTCCAGTTGTCTTTGTACAGCCTTCTCCAGAAGTTTGTAGAGAAGTAGTTTTCCTAATCCTTGTCTTTGATAGTCGGGATAAATTGCCAGGAGGGTAATATGCGCTTCTTCGAGAATTGCCCAAAAACAAGCCAATCCGATTAGGGTTTCGCTATCCCGGTCCAGGGTAAGAATTAATAATTCACTGTTGGGGCTGTCTAATTCCCGTTGATATCCCGATAACGTCCAGATACCGCCGAGACTGGTGCGATCGAGTGCCACCATGGCGGCAAGATGCTCTGATTTTGGGGTTTTAAGCTGGATTTTTGCCATTGATCGGGGAAGGGAGCAGGGTGTGGGGTGTGGGGTGTGGGGTGTGGGGAGAAGGGAGAATAAATAAAAATAATCTCCTGTCTCCTGAATCCTGTCTCCTGAATCCAATAGTAGATGTGGGATTTTTGCAGGAGTTCTATTTTCTGACAAATATAAGCAAAAGTTATTTATTGACTCCAAAAACTTGAGAATATTTAAATTAACATTCCGCAATATTTATAAATTCTTAAGAATTAATTGAGAAAGATTTTTATTTAACAACGATGTTATCATAGTTACAGCGATTTTACTGAATTTCATAATGGGTTATTCTGTGCTTTTTTGGGCAGCAAAGGTTGAAACCTTTGCCACACCTAGAAGGTAATCCCAATTAAGACGGTTAAATCAGTCAATTTCACCCACAACGATGATCTTTTTTTTGTGTAGTTTTATTGCAAAAAAAAAGTTTTTTTGACAAAAGGCACAAAGTATGATATTAACCCAAGTGATTCCTGGCTGCGAGTAATTATTGTAGAGGGGGAGAGGGGAGAAAAGCTGACGGTTTCAAGATAACTGATCACCGATCACTGAAACATCACCCATCTTAATTTTTTTGGGCGGCCATCGTTAAGCGTTTTAATCCGGTTCTTAACATTTTCCCAGTATTCCCAAAATCGAATAGTATAGATTGAAATAACTCAATGTACGCAAACCTATGGATGGCAGCTTAATCCTGTTCAATATTCTCAATCCGCCGGTTTTGTTCTTTTTCTTGGGAATGCTGGCAGTATTTTTTAAATCCGACCTAGAGATTCCCCAACCACTGCCTAAACTCTTTTCTCTCTATCTTTTGATGGCGATTGGTTTCAAGGGAGGTTATGAACTAGCGGAAAGTGGCATCAATAACCAAATCGCTTTAACTTTGATTGCCTCTGTGGTTATGGCTTGCATCGTTCCCATTTACACTTTCTTTATCCTGAAAATTAAACTCGATAGTGCCAATGCATCAGCGATCGCCGCAGCCTATGGTTCCATTAGTGCCGTTACTTTCATCACCGCCAGTTCTTTTTTAGAAAAACTTCATATTTCCTATGGCGGTCACATGGTAGCGGCCTTAGCTTTAATGGAATCGCCGGCGATTGTAGTGGGTTTAATCCTGGTGCGAGTCTTTAAAGAGAAAAATGGCGAAGAAGAAGCGTTTTCTTGGTCAAAAGTTTTACATGAAGCCTTTTTAAATGGTTCGGTATTTCTCTTAGTCGGTAGTGTTATTATTGGTATGCTCACGGGGGAAAAAGGTTGGGAAAAATTAGAACCTTTCACTCAAGAGATTTTTTATGGTGCGTTAACTTTCTTTCTCCTGGATATGGGATTAGTGGCGGCGAAAAGAATCCGAGAATTAGGCAAAACTGGTTCTTTTCTCATCGGTTTCTCGGTGTTCATTCCCTTTATCAATGCTATGGTGGGAATTCTCATCGCTAAGGTTCTCGGATTTGAACAGGGCAATGCTTTATTATTCGCTGTTTTGTGTGCCAGTGCCTCTTATATTGCTGTTCCTGCGGCCATGAGAATGACTGTTCCTGAAGCTAATCCTAGTTTATACGTTTCTATGGCCTTGGCTTTAACTTTTCCCTTCAATATCATCATCGGTATTCCTCTGTACCTAGAGATGATCAAAATTATTGGCTGCGGAGTCTAAAAGGCCCGGCGGTTTTTAAATAATTCCTGTCAAAATTTTTCTCTTGCACTTGTCCCTTTTTTACTTAACTACCATGCTTGAATCCCCTCATCCTTCCCTACAAACTGTCAAAAAAGTAGACATAATTGTTAGTCATGCTTTTCTGGAAGAAACCTTAAGCGTTCTTGATGTTGTCGGAGTTTCCGGTTATACCGTCTTTGGCAGTACTTCGGGAAAAGGTGATCGAGGTTTATCCTGTGATGACTTGGATTGTGATTACAGTGGTAACTACATTATGACGGTTTGTAATAGTGACGAACAACTTGGTCGTCTGATCGATAAAATTCAGCCTTTTTTAAAAAAAGCCGGCGGAATTTTTGTGGTGACTACGGCCCAATGGCTAACTCATTAGACCTCTTGTAAAAATCAAAAATTGTCGTAGTTAATTAGGAGTCAGTCCCGATGAAAAAATTTCACCCCCACAGATAAAAGAGGTTTCCTTCCCTACACCCCACACCCCACACCCCACACCCTCTTTCAAGTCAGCAGTCAGGAGAAAGATATTTTCTGGTTTAGAATTTATCTGTATCTGGTCTGGGGCCAACAGCACCGGCGGGATTAACAAAAAGATTGCCCCCGGCTTCATTTTGGAAGATACAATCGATTTTCGGTTTGCCTTCCAAGGGGCCGGTATAACCAAAGGTATTCATCCGGTTTTTACAACTTTGTACCTGCTGTCCATCGACTAATTTTTGTTGTTCTAAAATTGACCAGTTATTGCGTCGCAAAACGCAACCGGGTTGCATGACTGGTTGGGTAACAAAAACATTAAAGGGGTTAAGAGTGACATAAACCCGCAAATCGGTGACAATGGCACTAGCCCCAAATTGCACGCATAATTCTGCATTGGGGGCGCTGCGATCAATTACTTCTCGGGAAGCGACGTTTTCGGGGCTAAAATTAGCGGTAGAACTGAATACCAGACCGAGACCCACTCCTAGTACAAAAATACCACCAATCAGGGCGATCATGGCATAGTTTAATTTTGCTAATAGGCCCCCAGCAGCCGAAGCGCGGGAGTCATCGCCATAGGATCGGTCATAATCACGATCGCGCGATCGGGGAGGAGTATAACGAGGTCTTCTATTCATAGAAATTTCTGATGTGGCTGCTATGGCGGTCAGTCGTTAGCTATTAGCTGATCATTGTTCTATCCTAGCAACCTGGGGGATAAGCGAGAGGATAGGTCTAGTATAGAGCTATATCGTTTTTTTTGGGGTTAGTATGCTATGGTGGATGACTAAATAGAGTAAGTCAGCCTAATCCAAGTTTATGTGCTAGATATTAGCTAGACAAATTCGGAGCGGAGGAACCATATTTGGGGCGTATTTCTAGATTTTTTAGCCTAGAAAAGGATATCTCTCTATCCTAGCCCGTCAGCTAACTTCGTCGGCGTGGGGGGGAAGACTGAAACATCACTACATTCCTAGCAATGTCTTGATCGGTTCAGTTATGTTGCTGATACTACTTGATAGTGATAACTTACAGGAGACATTGTCTATGGAGATTCTCATGCCAGATTACCGATCGCAACAATTTTAAGATTTTCCGTAGATAACCATATTTTTTGTGAGTTTGCTGTACATTCTTCGAGCAAACTTTTAGTCGTATCGAGAAACCGAGAGTAAAAACAGGATCAAAAATGCTGGAATCTTTACCAATGTGGATTGCTGCGGGGACTTTTATTGCCGTCATCGTGTTGATTATGTTCGAGTGGCTTCATATTACTGTAGCGGCTTTACTGGGGGCTTTAATCTTAGTTTTTACCCATATCATGACTCTCCAGGAGGCGATCGGTTATATCAGTCGCAGTTATGCCACTCTCGCCCTATTTTTTGGGGTAATGGTGTTAGTGAGATCCTTTGAACCAACGAAAATCTTTGATTATTTAGCAGCACAAATGGTGCTTTTAGCCAAGGGACAGGGCAAATTATTACTAATAGGAATTGTCGCCATTACTACCCCAATCTGTGCGGTATTACCCAACGCTACCACGGTAATGTTATTAGCCCCGCTGATTCCCCCCTTAGCTCAAGATATCGGTGTGGATTTTGTGCCGCTCTTAATCCTGATGGTTTTCGTGGCCAACAGTTCCGGATTATTAACGATTGTTGGTGATCCTGCCACTTATATCGTCGGTGATTCTATTAATATCACCTTCATGGAATACCTACAGCGTTTGAGTTTAGGTGGTGCCTTGGCAGTCATTACCATTCTGGTTATGTTACCTTGGTTATTCCCGAAAATCTGGCGGACAAAATTCGAGCATTTAGAAGACTTACCCCATCCGAAAATTAATCATCCTCGTGTCTTAGCGGTGGGGGGAATTATCGTCTTTTTGGTCTTATTTTTATTCGTCGTCGGTGAATCTTTTCCTGTACCCCTTGCTCCTGCTGCCGTTGCTTTGATGGGTGCCACTTTAGCCCTACTTTTAGCCCAGCAATCGAAAATCGATACGGTGCATAATATTCTCCGGGATGTGGACTGGAGTACCCTATTATTTTTTATGTCGATTTTTGTCCTAATTGGCGGCTTAGAAAAAACTGGGGTAGTTAATAGTGTATCGGGACTTCTGGCGATAATTTTAGGCAAAAATATCTTTTTAGGTTCTCTAGTCTTGCTGTTTTTTGTCGGTTTTATTTCCAGTGTCGTTCCGAATATTCCCCTAGTGGTGGCCATGGTTCCACTACTGAAACAGTACCTTGTTAATGTTAATTTAGTCGGGACTGAGGTTCTTTCTCCCGATTATGCCGGTTCTTTTCCCCCGGAAGTTTTACCGCTTTTCTATGCGATGATGTATGGAGCCACCCTAGGGGGTAATGGTACTTTAGTGGGGGCTTCTTCTAATATTGTCGCCGCTGGCATCGCTGAACAACACGGGGGCAAAATTACTTTTCATACCTTTCTGCGCTACGGTTTACCCGTGATGTTTACTCAGTTAGTCGTCTCGGCTATGTATATGTTAGTTTTCTTTGTCTAGTCTATCTCCGGGGGGCATTAATCTTAAGTTCGCCTAAGATTGACAAAAACGTTAACATTGATTAACATTTTCCTATCGTGCTAAATGATCTGGATTGAGCGGCGATCGTGAACAAAAAAATCTCTGTTTTAGCACCAGATTTATCCGGTGGTGGTGGCACAAGAGTCTATTTGATTGCTCAAGTCTTGCAACAGCTAAACTGTCAGGTGACGATCTATGGCCCGATTTTTGGCCGGGAAATCTATCCCACCCCACCGCAGAATTTACCGGTGGTATCGGTCAAAGGCAATAATTATCCCCAGTTTTTTGGCCAGATCAAAACTTTACTCGATCGCCTCTCCGGAGAGATTATCTATGCGGTTAAACCCCGTCCCACCAGTTTCGGCATCGGTTTACTGAAACGTTTTTTTTCCCCACGGCCCCTAATTCTCGATATTGACGATTGGGAAATGAGTTGGTTTGGTGGCGATCGATGGTCCTATCGTCCCCATCCCCGACAATTAGCTAGGGATATCCTCAAAAAAAATGGTGCGCTTAGGGATCCGAATCACCCTCTCTATCTGCGTTGGATGGAAAATTTAATTAACCGCGCCGATGCGGTGACGGTTAATAATCAATTTTTGCAAAAGCGTTATGGGGGGATTTATTTACCGAATGGCAAGGATACGCAACTTTTCGATCCCAATCTCTACGATCCCGTTGCTTGTCGTCAAAAATACGGTTTATCTGCCTATAAAATCTTAATGTTCCCCGGTACAGCTAGACCCCACAAAGGTTTAGAAGATGTCTTAATCGCTTTAGATCAAATTGGTGATCCTGATTTTAAATTGGTGGTGGTGGGAGGTCGCCAAATCGGGGATGGCTATCTGGATAGTTTGCTAGAAAAAGGTCAACCTTGGTTAATTCATTTACCTGCTCAACCGATCGATCAAATGCCAGAAGTTATCGCCGCTGCCCATGCTATTATCGTTCCCCAGAGGGATGAAGCCACGGCTAACGCCCAATTTCCGATTAAACTCACCGATGCTATGGCGATGGCTAAACCGATTATTTCCACTAAAGTGGCAGATATTCCCGAAATTTTAGCTGATATTGGCTATTTAGTCGAACCTCGATCGCCAGGGCAACTAGCTGTCATAATTAGAGAAGTTTTTCATCATCTCGACTCGGCTAATGCACGAGGACTAAAAGCGAGAGAGCGCTGTATCGCCTCCTATAGTACCACCGCCATGGCGACAACTCTTTCTCGCCTAATTACTTCTCTGGAAGGGAAATATTAGAGTCTAGCGAGTAGGATAATTGACCGTTGACTATTTACTTTATTACTTGCGATGAATCCTAATCAAATTCTGCTTAAATATACGCTGAAACACTGGATATTAGTGGTTTCCAGCATTATTATAGGCTTTGCCAGTACCATATTTAATGGGGTAGGAACTGTTTTAGTTATCCCCTTACTAATTTCTTTTATTAATCCCGAAAATGATATCTTAAAAACTGCCCCCCAAATTATCAAAAAGCTGCTCTCAGTTTTTGAGATTTTCTCGGTCGATACTCGTTTTTTCTGGATGTTTGCGGCGATATTATTAATTTTAATCCTCAAGCATATTACCAATTTTGTCAGTAATTTGCTAGGCACTTACTTGTCTTTAATTATGGCAAAAGATATGCGAATTGATTCAGTTATTCTTTTGCTAGAAGTGGATATAGATTATTATGTAAAAAGTAAAATAGGAGATATTTTTAATCGTTTTATGTCCGAGATTAATCGGGCTGTAGCATCAATTAGAAATTACATAAACCTGATTAAGGTCATCGCCACAGCTTTCATGTACTTGGCTATTTTAATATCAATTTCTTGGCAATTAACTATTCTTTCTAGTGTTTTGGGTGGCCTTTTAGGTCTGCTTAATCAATACTTTGTCAAGAGATCGAAAAAGTTTGGAGAGATTATCACCGTAACGGCTAAACAGCAAACTAATAAACTGTTGGAACTATTAACGGGAATTCGTCTAATTAAAGCGGTAGGCAATGAAAGATACGAATTAGAATCTATTGTGGAAGATATAGAAGCCCGGGAGAAAGCGGGTTTAGATGCCCAGACTAATAATGCTGTAATCGCTCCGCTCAATGAGATCGGTGGGGTAATTATTATTGCTTTAATTATCATTGCTGGTCGTTATCTTTTTAATGAACAACTGCAAGCTTTAGCGACGATTTTATTGACCTATCTCTATGTACTTTTCCGGGCCCTGCCGATAGTTGGTCAGATTAACAGTGCTAGGAGTAGTCTATTGGGTGATGTTTCCGCAGTAGAGGTGGTAGCGGATTTTCTCATTCGAGAGAATAAACCATTTATTAGCAATGGCTCTATTCCCTATCAAAGATTAGAGACGGGTATTCATTTTGATAACGTCCAATTTTCCTATCCTGGTCATCAAGAATTAGTTCTCAAGGGCATCGATCTTTGGATTCCAAAAGGAAAAATGATCGCTCTTGTCGGTGCTTCGGGGGCGGGAAAATCGACAATTGCTGATTTATTACCACGCTTTTATGATCCTACAGCCGGAAGAATTCTTTTTGATGGTCAAGATTTAAGGGATTATGAGATCAAATCTCTGAGAAAAGCCATGGGAATAGTCAGTCAAGACACTTTTCTCTTTAATAATTCTCTCCGTTTTAATATTGCCTACGGATTAAGCGATGTTAGTGATGCAGAAATTTTAGCAGCGACAAAAAGGGCGAATGCCTACGAGTTTATCTCCAAACTGCCGGAAGGACTGGATACGGAAATTGGCGATCGGGGAGTGAGACTTTCGGGGGGACAAAAACAGAGATTAGCGATCGCTCGTGCCTTACTGCGAGATCCGGATATTCTCATTCTCGATGAAGCCACCAGTGCTTTGGATACGATTTCTGAGCGTTTAGTACAGAAAGCGATCGATGAACTCTGTCGCGAGCGGACTACTCTTGTGATCGCTCACCGTCTTTCCACTGTTCAAAAAGCCTATCAAATTGTGGTGCTGGACAAGGGAAAAGTGGCAGAAATCGGCAATCACGAGGAATTATTAGCTCAAGGTGGTCATTATGCCCGTTTACACGCTCTGCAATTTAGTGATAGCAAAGAGGCCGACTCTAAGAATAGGGAAGATGAGCAAAAAAGAAAAGCTTATTTATCCTACGAAGCGAGAAGCAGTCTTAATAGTCTTTTAGGTTCTCTGCGTCTGGTATCTGAGGATTTAATCGAAGATTCTCAGGAGAAACAGGAAATTTTAGAAGAATCCTGTAGTTCAGCTATGCGACTTCTCCATATTATCGAAGACTACGAGTATTCCTCGACTCGATAGATCTCCTGCAAAAATCAAAAATTGTCGTAGTTAGTCAGGAGTCAGTCTCGATGAAAAAATTTTCACCACCAGAGATGAAAGAGGTGTCCTTCCCCACACCCCACACCCTCTTTCAAGTCAGGAGACAGGAAATTTGCAGGAGAGGAGATCTCTAGAAAAAAACTCTTAAGTTATACTAAAATAGTTAGTACAAATAGGCATCTTCCCAGACGGTGAAAAGGAATTATTGACCCTTGAAAACCACAGTTAAAGTCAGCACACAAACCCAATTACCCCTACATCTAGTTATCATCCATCCCCAGTATCGTTTTGTCGATTTATTCGCGGGAATCGGTGGGTTTAGAATCGCTTTGGAGAAATTGGGAGGACGTTGTTTAGGCTATTCAGAAATTGATCAACAGGCCATCCAAGTTTATCAACAAAATTTTATTAGCTATCTCAACAGCGATGAAATTGCTTTCGGAGATGTGAGTAAAATCAGCAATTTACCCGATAATCTTGATCTTATTGTCGGCGGCGTTCCCTGTCAACCTTGGTCGGTGGCGGGATGTTTACGGGGATTTGAGGATCCCCGGGGAAAACTCTGGTTTGATGTGATTAAATTAGTCCAGAAAAGTCAACCGAAAAGCTTTATTTTCGAGAATGTCAGTGGGTTGGCTAGTCCTCGCAATCGGGAGAATTTAGAGTTAATTATCGATGAATTAAGCAGCTGTGGTTATCAAGTTTACTGGCAGTTATTAAATGCCTACGATTTTGGTTTACCCCAGAATCGCGAGAGAGTTTTTATCGTAGGAATTAGAAAAAATATAGAAAACTATGATCGGTTTAAATTTCCTTTACCTTTGGGTATCCATCCGAAGGTTTTGGATATTTTAAAAGACATCAAGAATATTCAACCGGTTAAGAAAGTCAAGTTATCGGCGGATACTTTATTTAATGGTTTTGTTCCTCCATCGAGAACTCGTTTTCAAAAAGAAGATGAATTAAATGACTTCTTTATTTTTTCTGATTTAAGAAATGGTCACACAACTATTCATTCTTGGGATATTATCAAAACTACGGAACGACAAAAAAGTATCTGTTTAGCTTTGCTGAAATTAAGACGCAGTAAAAAGTATGGCGAAAAAGATGGTCATCCCGTGGCTTTTTCTACTTTTTTGGAAATTATACCCGATCTAAAAATCGAGGAACTAAATCAGTTAGTTTCTCTGGGGATTTGTTGGCAAACCCAGGAGGGTAAGTATGAATTCATTAACTCGAAAAATATGACGGGAATTAACGGCATTTATCGGATTATTTTACCGACGGCCGATATTATTCCTACGCTAACCGCTACGGGTGCTAAAGATTATATTGCTACTATTTCAATTACCGCTACTCATCCCCAAGAATACAAACAATTGTTTTTAAAGAAAATCTATAAACCCAAAAAGTTTCGAGAAATTACTCCCCAAGATGCGCGTAAATTACAAGGATTCCCCGATAATTTTATCTATCATCCACAGCCGGCTATCGCTAAAAAACAATTCGGAAACGCTGTTCCTATAACTGTAGTGGAAGCAGTGGCTAGAAATTTACTAGAAATAATTTGACCAAATTATTAGACCGCGGGATACTGACTCATATTAAAATATTTGGCTCTCCTAGACTGGTTATAGCAAATTAGTAGTTGAAATGAGCTTAACCCCTTAAATAGCCTGGAATCCGACAAAGCAAAAAGCTTTTTTTATTAAAATTGCTTTTTTGAATTCTGGCAAGCCTTGCCAAGTAAGGCTTGCGTCGATTATTTTGTACTAATATATCATATAGCGGTGTGCAGTCGTATGAGGTACAGTGTCACGATCTATAAACCATGCTAGGCAAAGCTTGGTCTGTATCTCACTCAAGCGCTTACCGCTATAACTACTCTAGAAGAGCCAAATATTTAAAGGCTTAAAAATCAAAAGCTATCAAACTTTCGAGGTACAATTCCATAGCTTCTGTAATATTGACAATCGTTTCTTCAAAAGTGTCTCCTTGAGAATGACAACCTTTAAGCGCAGGACAAAAAGCGTGATAACCACCGTCTGACTCTTTTTCTAGAATAACGGTGTAGTTATAAATTTGTTTGGTATTATCACTCATAACACTATCAGTTGTGGATTGTAAATTATCCTAGCATAGACTTTTTTTAATGACTTTTCCCGGAGCGATCGATTTTTTGAGCGGATTAACTCCCCAGCTAAACTAGAATAGAAAGATAGGAAAGCGATCGAAATTAGAATGACGACCGAAATTGAAAAAGAACTAGAAACCAGCGAAGCTGTCTTGGAAAAACGGCGAAATTTTGCCATTATCTCCCATCCTGACGCGGGAAAGACCACCCTGACTGAAAAACTGTTACTATACGGGGGTGCAATCCATCAAGCGGGTGCAGTCAAAGCAAGACGCGACCAACGCAAGGCCACCTCCGACTGGATGGAAATGGAAAAACAAAGGGGAATTTCGATTACTTCCACGGTTTTACAGTTCGATTATCGTGATTTTCAGATTAATCTCCTCGATACTCCCGGCCACCAAGATTTTAGCGAAGATACCTATCGTACCCTAGCCGCTGCCGATAATGCGGTGATGTTAATCGACGCGGCCAAAGGTTTGGAACCGCAAACGAGAAAACTCTTTGAAGTGTGCAAACTGCGACAGTTGCCTATCTTTACCTTTGTTAACAAAATGGATCGCCCCGGTCGCGAACCTCTGGATTTATTGGACGAAATCGAGCGAGAATTAGGATTACAAACCTATCCCGTCAATTGGCCGATCGGAATTGGCGATCGCTTTCGGGGAGTTTTTGATCGAGCCACCCAGACCATACACCTGTTTGAACGTCGCTCCCACGGCTCTCAGGAGGCGCAGGAAACCGTGATCGAGCTTGGCGACCCCAAAATTGAGGATTATCTCGAAAAAGACCTGTATTACCAGTTAAAAGAGGATATAGAACTGCTCTCGGAATTGGGTGCGGAATTGGATTTACCAGCAGTCCACGCAGGAGAAATGACCCCGATCTTTTTTGGTAGCGCCATGACCAATTTTGGGGTGAAATTATTCCTAGAATCCTTCCTCGACTATGGATTGCCACCCAGAGGACGCAATTCCTCCCTCGGTGTCCTTGATCCCACCTATCCCGATTTCACCGGTTTTGTCTTCAAACTGCAAGCAAACATGGATCCCAAACATCGCGACCGGGTGGCCTTTGTGCGGGTATGTACGGGGAAATTCGAGAAGGATATGGTAGTAAACCACGCTAGAACTGGTAAAACTATCCGTTTATCCCGTCCTCAGAAACTTTTTGCCCAAGATCGGGCAGTTATTGAAGAAGCTTATCCCGGAGATGTGATCGGATTGAATAACCCCGGGGTCTTTGCGATCGGTGATACGATTTATATGGGTAAAAAGCTCGAATACGAAGGGATTCCCTGTTTTTCCCCGGAATTATTCGCCTATCTCAGAAATCCTAACCCTTCCAAGTTCAAACAGTTTCAAAAAGGAGTCTCGGAATTACAGGAAGAAGGGGCCGTACAGATATTATCCTCGATCGATGAATTTAAACGCGACCCAATTTTAGCCGCCGTCGGTCAATTACAGTTTGAAGTGGTGCAATTCCGTCTTTTAAGCGAGTACGGAGTCGAAACTACCCTCGAACCCCTAGCCTATAGTTTAGCCCGTTGGGTCGCCGGGGGTTGGGCTGCTTTAGAAAAAGCAGGTAAACTCTTTAATACTTTAACCGTCAAAGATTACTGGGGCCGTCCCGTCTTATTATTCAAAAATGAGT
Organism: Microcystis sp. M061S2; assembly: GCF_020245605.1. Classification (NCBI taxonomy): domain Bacteria; kingdom Bacillati; phylum Cyanobacteriota; class Cyanophyceae; order Chroococcales; family Microcystaceae; genus Microcystis; species Microcystis sp. M061S2. The sequence continues at coordinate 96,882 of NZ_JADBUP010000045.1, forward strand.
GGAATTTACAGCAAGTCAAAGAAGATCATCCCTCTTTGCAATTAAACTCGATCGCACCGGTGGGATCGGGAGTAGAACCGCAATCCTAACCATTAATCCCCCAAGACAATTGCCGAACTGGTCAGGACAAGATGGCGACCCCCCAGACAACTAGACTAAAGTAGAAGTGGTCAGAAAGTCTCGATCTTTCCTAACACTCGGATGTCTCAAAGCACTATCGTTGACGAGTCCCTCACCATTAGAAAAAGTCCTGCTGTCAATTCCCGAATTAATCCCTGTTTAATTCGCTTTTGTTATTTTCTGGGAAATTATCTGGTTTTACCAGCTTTTTTCGGCAAAATAACGGTGACAGGCCAGGAAAATATTCCCCTAACGGGAGGTGTCATCTTGGCACCTACCCATCGGTCCCGTTGGGATGCGCTGATTTTACCCTATGCGGTGGGACGCTTAGTTAGTGGACGGGATTTGCGCTTTATGGTTTCCGCTAACGAGATCAAAGGGGTGCAAGGTTGGTTTATCCAACGTTTGGGGGGTTTTCCCGTCAACACCGATCACCCCGGTATGGGTAGTCTGGTCCATAGCGTCGAACTTTTGGCCGCGGGGGAAATGGTGGCGATTTTTCCGGAAGGGGGTATCTGTCGCGATCGAGTGGTTCATCCTCTTAAACCGGGGGTAGCGCGGATCGCGTTGGAAGTTAAGACTATCAAACCCGATGCAGATATCAAGATTTTGCCGGTAAGCATTAGTTATAATCAGCCTTACCCCGGATGGGGAAGCGAAGCGACTGTAAATATCGGTCAAGGGATTAATGTGCTTGATTATCAACAAAATTCGCTAAAACGGGAAACTGTCCGCTTAACCAAAACCTTGAGCGATCGCTTAAAACTTCTCCACGAGGATCAATCCCCTTAATCAGCTATTGACTATCTACCGCACAAGTGGGATTTCGGGGACGGATTAAAATGATTGTTTTAACTATTTTTAAGTAAAAAAGTGGCTTTTCTGGTTTAAATAAATAATATCTTGGTTCTTGCTGCTTCTGGCTCCTGAATACCGCCTCGGAGACCCATCAGACCGGTGAAGATATCCGATTGTTGCAGGGGGTCTAATGATAGAATGGGCATCAGCGAAAGTAGTTTGTGAGCGAAGTGATCCGATGCAGTTCCAAATCCAGCCAGACAGTGAAATACCCGCCTCTAAGCAATTATTTGACCAAATTCGCTTCGCTATCGCCTCTCGTCAGTATCCACCGGGCCATCGTTTACCTAGCACCCGTCAACTAGCTATGATCACGGGATTACACCGTAATACGATAAGTAAAATTTATCAGCAACTGGAAGACGATGGGTTAGTGGAATCAATAGCAGGTTCGGGGATTTATGTCAAGGCTCGCGGGCATGAAAACGATAATTTATCGGGTTCGCCCCTATTGGAACAAAATCCAGAAATAGGCCGACTAATTCGCCAGAGTTTGGCTGGTTTTCTCGCTCAAGGTTTAACTTTAGAGCAAATTCGCGAGTTATTACTGGCGGAAATCGATTGGCGCTCGCAGTGTGGTTCTCAAGTTCTTGTCACCATTCCCCGTCACGATTTGGGTGCAGGAAAACTAATGTTGAGAGAATTAGAGCAATCCCTCAAAATTCCCGTCCAATTAGTGGCAATGGAGGATTTAGCCCAAGTTTTAGCCAATACTAAATCTGCCACTGTTGTCACCAGTCGCTATTTTATCAGTGTGGCGGAGGAAATTGCCGCTCCTTTTCACCTACGAGTCATTCCCATCGATATCTACGATTACAGCAAGGAATTGGCATTAATCAAAAAATTACCCACCGATAGCCGTTTGGGGATTGTCAGTATTAGCACCGGTATTATTAAGGTGGCCGAAATTTTAATTCATAGTTTACGGGGCGATGATTTATTAGTTATGTCTGCCCAAATTCATGAAACGGATAAGTTAAAAGTTTTAGCTCGAACTTCCCAGACAATTATCAGTGATCAAGCGAGTTATACTTTAATTAAAAATATGATTAATGAAGTGCGATCGGATTTAATTCGTCTGCCAGAAATTATCTGTAGTGATAATTATATTGGGGATAAATCAATTCAATTGCTCAGACGAGAATTAGGATTAGGTGGTTAGATGATAAGCTAAGACGCATTCTAGCCGCTAAATCTCCCCCAATCCCTTTACTGTTGTCTCTTGCAAGAGTACCTTATCTCAACAAGCAATTTAAATGCGCGGGCAGCTTAACTTTAAAATTTATTTTAGTCTATGGTTACTATTGACAATAACCTAGAGTGAGTCGAGAATAAAAGCGAAAAAAACTTTTAAGAAGTATTAACTTTTTTAGTACAATGGGGCAAGAATAGGGATAAGCTCAATTTTTCACTCTCGAACGAGGCTAAATGAAAAGTGCTGACTGTTTAACGGTATCCCCCGGGGAACCGCTTACCGATTGGCAAAAACTGGGATTAGATTTGGTGGCTCGTTGGCAGGGACGAGATGTTATCCTAGCGATCGATCTTACCGGTAGTGTTAACTTTAATGATGAAGGACGCACGCGCCTCGGTCAAATTATTCGCGATAGTTTAAAAAATAACGATTCCGTTTATTTATTCCCCTTTGCTGATAATGTTCAACCGATTGCAGAACCGATTTTAATTCGCAGTCAGGAAGATATAGACGCGGTTTTAAAAGCGATTCCCTGGCAATCTAGCCAAAGTGCTAAAAATACCGATATTCAGCGAGCAGAATGGCACGTTTATCCCCGACTGGCACGCTTAAATCAGTGTCGTTTAACTGCCAATCAAGCTATCAAACCCCAGTCGGTAGTTTGGATTACCGATGCACCCCTTTCTACTGCTGCGGGGATTACTTCACAACAGTGGATAGAAACCCCAAAAAATAGCCCTTTTCGTCTTGCTGATGCTCCCGAAAGTTTGGAGAGACAAAACTGGCTTAGTTCCCTACCAATTAATCTAAGAACCCAAGAAATTACTGCCACTAACGGCAATAAATATAAACTATCAGTTGTCGATATTGCTCCCACAGCACAAGAGTTTTGCACTCCCGCACCGGGAGGACAAGAAACCTGTTTGATTAATCCTTATCTCTTGAGTCAGTTATGGTTGCCAGCATTGGTAATTACATTAATGGGAATTGGGGGAATAGTAGCGAGTATTTTGGGAATTCGTCACTGGTTGCTGTTAAATACTGCTTGGACTATTGAAGTCTCATCTAATGATGATGAAGATGAAACCCAAAAATATATTTTAAAAACATCCGAAAGAATTAACATCGGTGGTGAAGAACATAAGAAGAATACCTTTTCTCGTGCTGGTGAAGAAACCCGTTGTTATTTAGAAAGACGCGGCAATCAGTTATATCTGAAACCCACTAAACAAGCAGAGATTTTTTATCGAGGTAATCAACTAACTCAGGAGGTGAAGATAGATAAAAATTACCTGACTTTAACCTATCACCATAACCATCAAGATTTCGACCTACAAATTCAGATTAGTAAAAAATAACTCAGGAGATTTAAACCATGCCTAACACCAGTCAAACCCGCGCTATCAAACGGACAATTATCATCGGATTAGGTGGTACTGGTCGAGATGTGTTGATGAGAATTCGTCGCTTTATTATTGATAAGTATGGGAAGTTATCTAACCTACCCGTTGTCAGTTTTGTTCATATTGACACAGATAAAAATGCTTTCAATGGTTCGGGTTTACCCACAGGAAATAGCTATCACGGAGAAGAAATTCTTCTATCAGCTGCTGAAAGAGTATTCATTAATATGAATGCTCAGGATGTTAACAATCTAATCTTTGAACTTGAACACCAAACCCTTTTTGAAAGTCCCTTTTCCCATATTGAAAGCTGGTTAGATCCAAGACTAAAAAAACAAATAACTGCCATTGAAAATGGTGCGGGGGGTATTCGTCCCGTCGGTCGTTTAGCTTTCTTCCATAACTATCAAAAAATTCAGGAGGCAATTGAAGCAGCGGAAAGACGAACTTCTGGTCATGAATCCTTTATGTTTAGCGGTAAAGTTAATGGTCAAAGTTTTAATGTCCAAGGGGGGTTAAATGTCTTTGTTGTCGGTTCTTTGTGTGGGGGAACTGGTAGCGGTATTTTCCTCGATGTGGCCTATACTTTGCGTCATATTTTACAACAAACGGCCGAATATACATCCTTTGGTTATTTGGTAATTAGTCCTAAACTTTATGGTGATGGGGCAATTATGAGAGCTAATACCTATGCAGCTTTGAAAGAGTTAGATCATTATACCAATGAAAGTAATTCCTTTCAAGCCTGTTATGATAAACAAAATTTCGTCAACATTGATGAAAAACGTTCTCCTTTTGATTTTGCCTACTTACTTTCTAATCGCACTGCGGGAGATTACCAGATTAATAACAAAGGTAAATTATGTAATGTCATTGCTTACAAGATTTTCTTGGATTTTGCCGATGAGTTATCTCTTCCCATTAAAAGAAATCGGGATAACTATAAAGACCCGATGATTCGTAAAGATAATCATCCTTTTCAGATGTGTCAAGGTTATATCTCCTTTGGACTAGCGAGGATTTATTTTACTCGCGACCGAATTGTGCAGATTGGTCTCAATCGTTTTAGTCTCAAATTAATTAAATTTTGGTTAGAGGGATATGGTCAAAGTCCCAGTGGACAAGAGTTATTAAGTAAGTTCCTAGCTAATTGGAGTACCCAAAGTAATAAGGATTATTTTACTGCCAGATTGGAAGAGGCAACCCTAGAGAATAATAAAACTTTTTCTAAGACTTTAACCTCTTGGAAAAATTCCCTAGAGGAAGAAATATCCAATAGTCAAGATTTGGAGAATTTACCCCAAACCGTCAAGCAATCCCTAGAAAAAGAGTTTCGCAAAGTACAGGGGGGAGAAACAGATAGCAGTCGCGGAATCTGGTTAACTCTGACCCAACAAACTCAACCTAAATTAATCGAAAAATTTAAGTCAGATATTGACCAATTTTTGGAGATTCTTCTTAATCCTGATAGCTTAGAATTTTCTTTGGAAAATAGCCTATCTTTTTTGGTCGCTTTACAAGTACAGATTAATACCTACAAGGGGAATCTAGAGGAATTATCTCAGGATAATAAAGGGTTTCATTCCTCGGAAAAAATTGATAACATTTGGCGAAATGTTAAACAAACTCTCGAAGATATAAACGGGAAAAAGTCTGTCTTCAAGATGTTCAATAAAAATGCCAATAGTGAGAGAATCAAAGCTGAGTTAAGAGACTACGTTCAAAGCGGACAAAAATTAATTCAGCAGAACTTTAATTTCAGCATTAATGGGGAATCCAGAAAGATTGTTGAAGCGATTCTCAAGCATATTTCTAGTCGAATGCTGCAGATACAACAACTGAAAGAATCCCTATATCAGCTAATCACAGAATACGATAAATACGAACAGGAGTTAATGCAGTTAAATCTCGACGAGATGACTGGGGAAGGTATTTTCCCAGAGGAGAATATTGATAACTGTATCCCTGACAGTAACTCCCGAACTCAATACATTTCCGTTAGCCAAAAAGTCACCAATAATTTAGGCTATAATGCTTCCCTATTCAGTTTATTTAGCCAATCTTTTGTTATTGATAATGAAACTCTCAAAGAGACCCTAACAGCAACAATCGAGAAACAGTTTCAATCAGTAAGCACTAATAAAATTGATGCAGTAATTAAGCGATTTATGGGTCAATATAAACCCCATGATTTTCCTGAACGCTTGGCGCAAATTCTGCGAGAAGCTGATTTAATGTTACCGATAAATGTTAATGATGCTTACTATCGCTTGCATACAGATAAAGCATTACTAATTGGGACTAAGGATGATAATTCACCCACCATGCAAAGATTTATGAAGACTCTTGAATCTGATTTAAATATTAATCTGGGGACTTCTTTTGAATCAATTCAAACCGACGAAGAAATCCTAATTACCTGCGAGTTTGGTGGGTTTCCCCTAAGAATCATTACTGATTTATCTGGGTTGCAAAAAATCTATCAAGACCAAAAAAGAATCAGCATTTTACACAATGATTACAGGATAGATTTTGCTGATATTATTCCACCACCTGCCAAATTAATTGAGGAATTAGAGTTTATTTTCTATCCCGCAATTGCTCTCAGTTTACTAGAATACGATGAGGAAGATGATACTTATCAATTAGTCATCGAAGGCGATTTATTTAACAATAAGTCCATCATTGACATTAGCGGTAATTGGCGACTTGCTTTAGAACAATTTGCTTCTCGTAAGGACATGATTAATGCTTTGCAGATACTGCTTAATCAGGCAAAAAATGAGATTTTGGCTAATCCTCCTCTATTATTTACTAACGAGGGTGATTATTTCCAGAATGTCAGCTATTTTGTCAACAATGTCAAAAATTTACCCTCCTATCACCCCAATTATCGCTACAAAGATAAGGTAGCTGGACAAGATGGAAATACTCAACAGGAGGCAAAAGAAGGAATTATCACCCGTTTTGTTAATCAACTGAAAATGGAACTAGAAAAACGTGCTGCTGAACAGAAAAAACTCGAAAGACAACAGCAAAAGCAACAAACTTTACTGGGAACAAATAATAACAGTAGTCAACCCAGTTTACCCGCAGAGATTAGCACTGCTGATGAATGGTAAAATTAATCAATCTTAATGATGTTTCCCCAGCTATCTGAGGAAACATTCACCCCCAACTCTCTCTATCAACCACAATTCGAGGTATCCAATAACTATCATGGCATTACTTAACCTTTTTCCTCCCTATCTGATTGTTTTAACTCTAGTCTTGGTTATTTTTCCCACCGTCTTAGCTGTGGGAATCCGGATGGCTCTCTATAAACATCTCCAAGATTCAACCCAAGAAGTCAAGAGCTTAATTGGGGAGAAAATTAAAAAGGGAAAAAGTTCCGAGAAGATACCTAAAATTATCTCTAATCTAAATCTAGCGAAGAGATTTGATGAAGCTAGTCGTCAACTAGATGATGTTAATACCGCAGCTTTGGTGGATAGTTTATACCATGAAGAAAAATTTACTTTTATGTCTAAATCCCTCAGCTGCGAGAAATGGGATTATTTTGTAAGAGTGTTACCCAATCTCCTCCTCGCTTTTGGTTTGTTGGGAACTTTCTTCGGAATTACTCTCAATCTGACGGGAATCAGCACACTTATCGATATCAATAATGTCGATTTGCAAAGTTTAGGAGAAAAGCTCAAAACTCCCCTAGAAAGTATGGGGATTGCTTTTATCACTAGCTTAATTGGTTTAGCTTGTAGTTCTTTACTGACTGTGATTAACTTAATCTTTAATACCAACCTTGCTAAAGTAAATCTAATTAGTTCCCTAGAAGACTATTTAGATAACATCTTGCAGCCGACTGTAGAAGGGAATAGTCGCTTGGATAAAGCGGTTAATCGCATGGTGGATAAACAAGAGGAATTTCTTAAAAACTTTCATAAGAATGTGACGAGAGTATTAGAATCTTCTTTAGGAAAAGTTGCTAAAAAAATTGATGATGGTAATCAGGAAACTGCTAAATTAGTCACTCAGGTTTGTGACAGATTAACTGAAACCGCAGGAACTTTATCTACTGGTGCATCAACTTTTAAGAGTTCTACCAATAGTTTTGAAGAAAATGTCAACAAACTATATAAGGCAATTCACCACGAAAACTTTGTTAAATATAGTCAAACTCTGAATGACTGCGTTAGTAACTTTAAATCGACAGTTGATAAATTAGTTAATAGTCAAGTTACTGATAATTTAGTCGCAACTTCTGAAAAGTTATATTCTACTCATGCTAAGTTATGTCTAACAGTGGAACATATAGATAGTTTAACTAAATTGATGAGTCAAGCAACAGATAATGTTCATAATACTTTCAAAAGCTTGGTAAGCGTAGAAGCGGAAATTAAAAATTTAGGACAGTCTTCTCTATCAATTCGTAAAGAAAGTCAAAATTTAAACATTGTTCTCAATGAAAGGACTGAACAACTACTTATTTCTCTTCAGTCAATCCAAAACAACTTATTAGAAACTACTCACAATATTAACAATAACTCAGACCAATTAACTGCTTTAGGCGACCGGTTAAGTCGATTAATTTCTCAAGAAGTTGGCCGTAATAATTATCAAGGAGAAATTATTGCTGAGAAAAGTCAGCAAACAGTCAGTTATCTCAGAGATATACAAGCCATCTTAAACCAAATTATTAACCTTAGCAATCAACAGAAAAATTCTTTTTTATCTGAGATGGAAAAAGAAATCAATCAAGTATCTGATAGTATCAAAAAACCATTCTAAGCAACTATGTATAGACGTACTTACTACCGAGATGAAGATAAATCGGCAGAATCCATAAACCCTGTTCACCCCGTCGAAAAGTTTCCACTCGTTGGTGTTTACTATTCACTAAGACATATTCCTCTAAACTTTCTAGAGTTTGATAATCATTAAATTTATCACCCCTGTCAAAAGCTTCTGTAGAATCGGAGAGAACTTCAACAATCAATTTAGGAAACCTTTTGTAGGTAGCAGTTTCTCTATCTCTGTCATCGCAGGTGACAAGAATATCAGGATAGTAAAAGTGATTGCGTTTTTCTAATCTGACTTTCACATCGGCAAAATAAACTCGACAATCGGAACCCCGCAAATGATTACAAATAATTGTGTATATATTCCCCAAAACAATATTATGAGTATCCTTCGTCCCTGCCATGGCGTAAACTTGTCCATCGATATACTCGTGTTTAATGAGACTGGTTTCTTCAAACTGAAGATATTCTTCTGGAGTGAGATTATTATAGCTATATAAAGCAATCATGGGTTTAATCGTTGAAAAAGCAACAAACTTTACTGGGAACAAACAATAACAGTAGTCAACCCAGTTTACCCGGAGAGGTTAGCACTACTGATGAATGATAAAATTTATTAATCTTAATGATGTTTCCCCAGCTATCTGAGGAAACATTCACCCCCAACTCTCTCTATCAACCACAATTCGAGGTATCCAATAACTATCATGGCATTACTTAACCTTTTTCCTCCCTATCTGATTCTTTTAATTCTAGTCTTGGTTATTTTTCCCACCGTCTTAATTGCTCTCTATAAACATCTCCAAGAGTCAACCAAAAAAGTCAACCGCTTAAGTAATAATATTGATACAGTGACAGAGCAACTTACTCAAGTCAAGGAAAGCTTACAGTCTGAGTTAAACCAATCAACTCAATCTCTAGCTTCTTTAACTCAAGACTTCCAGCGTTCAATGACAACTATGGTTGAGTTAGGAATAAAAATTACTGACTTGAATCAAAAATCTGAGACAATCCTAGAACAAAATCAGCAACGCTCAGTCACCGAACAAGAAAAGTTATCCAACATTCAGGGAGAATTAGTAAAATTAATC
>NZ_JADBUP010000046.1:0-28748 GCF_020245605.1 Microcystis sp. M061S2
AATACACGGCAGAAGTCGTCGACATGACAGAAAAGAGCTTCTAGACTAGACATAGATGGGTTGGGGGTGCTGAGTTTATATATTTTTCAGCTTACTAGCCCCCGCCTTTTCTTTCCTCCCTTATCCCGAACTGACGTTAAACAGTAAACAGGAGACAGGAGACAGGAGACAGGAGACAGCTTTTATGTATTCTCCCCACTTCCCACTCCCCCACTCCCCAATTCATCATTCATAATTTATAATTCATAATTTATAATTCCCACTCCCTTAACCTTTCTCGCACTCTGTCAATGGGAATCGCGAAACCGCAGCCCAATCTAACGGCATTTTCCAGGGGTTTAGGAGTGGAGGGATCATCACAAAATAAACTCGCTTGAGAAATCACTCCCACCACTTGATTTTTATCGTTTAAAACTGGACTTCCCGACTGTCCAGAAACGACAAACATGGACAAACTTAAGGATTTTTCGTTATGATCATTAACCGTGCCTTTGCTGACAGTCCAATCTTTTTGATTAAAAGGATTACCGATCGAGATTACTGGTTGATTAGCGGCAATTGGTAGGGGTGCTAAAGCTAAAGGTTTTAAGTCTGGGGGGGGATTTTTTACCTCTAATACTGCTAAATCGAGCCAGTCGTCAGCGGGGGTAGTGTGGAGAATTTTAGCTTTTGAACGCTTGCGGATTTTCCCCTGGGGTGGTTGGCTATAATACTCGACAAAAATGCGGGACCCTGCATCGATTTCCTGACGGGAATTCGTCACCACATGGCGATTAGTCACGATCCAAGCTCTATCTTGATCTCGTTTTAATAACCAACCCGTGCCGATACCATTGTTATTTTTGCCGCGAATGACAATTTTAACAATTGAGCGTTTTAAATTCACCAGAGGATCACTCTTAACACTGGGAATTATCTCTGGCATTTTTAATAATTCGGGATGATCATGAATTAATCGCCCCCGTTGGATTTCCTGTAAAATAAATCTAACTTCTGATAAATTGGGATCGATTTCTACGGCCTGCCGACACCAATTTAGACCCTCATCGATCTGACCGCTATTGATATAGATATAACAGAGATTTTCGTAAATCTCGGCATTTTTGGGGCTAATTTGGCGCGCCTGTTGAAAAGCTGCCATCGCTTCCCCTAGTTTTCCCTGTTCTGCTAAAGCTTTACCTAAATAATTATAAATATCCCCATCTTTAGGAGCGTAAACTAAAGCCTGTCGATATATTTGCCCCGCTTGCTCCCATTTTCCCTGTTTTGCTAGGGTTTCTCCTAATTTTTTGTAGGTTTCACCCTGACTAGGTATCAATTCTAGAGCTTGCTCATAGGCATAACTGGCCTCTTGCCAGAGTTGCTGTTCACTGTAGGCCTTTCCCAGATAAAAATAGGCTTTTCCCTGACTAGGATCGAGAAAAACCGCTGCTTGCAGAGCTTTCGCCGCCTCATCCCAACGTTGTAAACTATAGAGGGCTTTTCCTAGCTGAAATTGCGCTTTAAAAGTTGGTTTAATCATAATTGCTTTTTGGTAAGCATCGATCGCCTCAGACCATTTTTCCTCTTGGGCGAAGATATCTCCCAAAGCTACTAAATGATTACTTAGGGAGGGTTCCATCGCTGGTTTATCGTTAACGATAAAGCCATGATTATAGGCTTTTAAGGCTTCAGAATAGCGTTTTTGACTTTGTAAGACCTGAGCAATTTTTATATGGGCTTGGCCCGAATTTTCGTGAAAAGATAAAACTGTTCGGTAGGCAGACAGAGCCGATTCCTTCTCCCCCGCGGCCAAAAGTTGATCGCCTTGCCAGAGATAAGCCAAGGCAATAAGATAAAAAATAGCAAAGGGAGCGGCGGCGATAAAGGCAATAATTACAAATATTTGCAGGGGTTTGCTAGAATAGCGGCGACCGATTTTAACATCTTTTCTTTTCATTTCTTGGTTAGGATAGACAACAGGCCAAAGGTGGTTCGATAATTGACCTAGACCAATTTAGATGCGCGGGCAGCTTACACATATTTTGGCTTTTCCTGTTGCCCTTTCCGCAGTTCTGCTCCTCCTTCTTTCTGGGGTATGAAGGTAATTTTGTGCAACTACTTACCGATTGCTGCTGCGAGCGCTGGGTAGGATTAACATAGCGTCACCGAAGGAATAGAAACGGAAACGCTCTTGGATAGCTGCTTGATACAATGCCAGTAGTCTTTCCCGTCCGATTAAGGCACTGACTAACATCATCAAACTGGACTTGGGTAGGTGAAAATTAGTGATCATGCCGTCGATAACCCGCCATTGATAACCAGGATAGACAAATAAATTCGTTTTTCCCTGAAAAGCGGTTAATTTCTCGCTCTTACTTTCTTTAATTGCCCCTTCCAAGGCGCGAGCTACCGTGGTTCCCACGGCGATAACCCGGCCACCTCTAGCCTTTGTTTGGGCGATTTTTTCGGCAGTTTCGGCGGAAATCTGCAAAAATTCTTGGTGCATTAGGTGTTCTGTAATATTTTCCACTTCCACGGGGCGAAAGGTTCCCACTCCTACATGAAGGGTGATATAGGCGGTATCTATACCCTTCTGGGCGAGCTTATGGAATAATTCGGGAGTAAAATGTAATCCAGCCGTGGGAGCGGCCACAGAACCCTGTTTATCAGCGTAAACTGTTTGATAACGGTCTTCTTCCGCCTCTGATTCGGTGACGTAGGGGGGGAAAGGAATATGACCGTACTCCTCCAACATATCCCAAAAACTGCGCCTGGGATGACGTTGAAATTGCAGCAGACGACCACCGGTGTTCAGATCTCGGTCGATTACTTTCGCTAACCATAATTTTTCTTTGTCTTCCGTCGGCCCTGTTTTCGGATAAAAAAGGACTTCTGAACCGACTTTAAAGCGTTTTCCCGGTTTCACCAGAGATAACCAACGATGGTCATCTTGTTCTTCTAATAGTAATATTTCTACGGGGGCGCCCGTGGTTTTACGTCCAAATAAACGGGCCGGAATCACGCGGGTATCGTTGAAAACCAGCAAATCCCCCGACTCTAACCAAGTGGGTAAATCCCGAAAAATAGCCAAATTATGACTATTGGGAGAATCTACCACCAAAAGACGGGAACTGTCTCGGGTTTCTGCGGGATTTTGGGCAATTAACTCCGGAGGAAGGTGATAATCGTAGCTGGAGAGTAATTGGTCAGGGGTCATCGTCATTGTCATCATAAAGATCTTCGCAAAAGTTGGGTAATTCTACCCAGGCGAACTTCAAGAAATCGGGGATTTCTCCCCTTGGTGTATGGGACGGTTTATCGTCAGACTAGAGATATAACACTAATTGTGACTATTAGCCAATAGCCCAGCGGCCACTATGGACTATCTCTATTTTCTTGCTAATGCTAGTTTAACGCTACGAGTCACCGAATACCTGCGATCGATGACTCATCTGCCCTCCTCCGTGATGACGGTTATCCATCAGATTAACGGTTGGGTGGTCAAGGTGAAGTTTAATCAAATGCTGACTCCTTGCCAACACGGGGATTTTCGCGCCTACATGAATGAGTTAGGGATTCCCTATCAACCGGAAATGCGTCTCCAGATGGTTTTTTGGAGTTTGGAAACGGGACAATCTCCTATTGATGTCATGCGTCGCTATCAAGTGGCGATTGTGTCCCATGGTACCCCGGATCAGCAAGATATAGAGGCTTTTCGGCAACAATTTACTAAAGGTTTAGGATACTGTCCGGAAACTCTGGCCTAGGGTTTATTTTCTATCGGGATGCTCTTCTAGGGCAACTACAGGACTCAAATCGTTGATGTGATCAATTAATTGATACAAGCGTCCGTAACTCTTGCCGTTGAAGTAAAAAACTAGACGAGGTAAATGGTGGCTGGAATCCCGATTCTCTCGTTCTAGAATTTGACTAGGTGCGATTTTCCCCTTAACTAGGATATCGCCGAAGTTTTGGTTAATTTGTTCGATCTGTTCCCCGCTTAGTTCGTGATTAAGACGAATAACAAAGGATTCTCCCACAAAACGGCTGGAGTGATACACCCGATAGAAGTGGCGAATTGTTTGACAAGCGTAGTCTAGATCGTTGGTAATTGTATAAAAATTCCGATCTTCAGCGGATATCAGTCCTCTTTTTTGCAGATTTTCACTAATTTGTTCTTGCCAAGTTTGCCAGTAATCCCCATCAGGCTCATCAATTAATACTAGGGGTGCAGGTCCGTATTTACCGGTTTGACAGAGGGTAAGCGTCTCAAAGGCCTCATCTTGGGTGCCAAAACCACCGGGGAATAAAGCTACTGCGTCACTTTCCCGCAGAAAAAATAGTTTTCTGGTAAAGAAATATTTAAAATCGATTAATTTGGCATCATTTATGATATAAGGATTAGCCCCCTGTTCAAAGGGTAGCTGAATATTTAATCCGAAGGAATTTTCCCGTCCAGCACCTTCATTCCCTGCTTGCATGATGCCACCCCCAGCACCAGTTAACACCATAAAACCGTATTGACTGATACGGCGTGCGAATTCTACTGCGAGACGGTATTCACTGCTGTCGGGTTTGATGCGTGCCGAGCCAAAAATGGTCAGTTTACGAATGTGACGGTAGGGGTAAAATACCTGAAATCCCTTTTCTAGATCTTCGATCGCGTAGGTTAAAATTTTCCAATCGAGGCGATCGATTTCCTCCTCGGCAATTCTGACTATTGCTTCCAGAGCTCTTTGAATCCATTTACCATCTTTCAACTGCGGCAAGCGTTGCAGCAATTTCAGCAAGTCTTCGGTTAATTGAGAATAGGAATTTTCCATTGGTGGGTTGGGTTTTGGGTTTGAGGGTGTTGGGGTTTTAGGTTTTTAGGGTTTTAGGGTGTTGGGGAAGATATTTCTTAGTCCCCATTTCCCCATTTCTCTGTCCATTAGTTAACTATTCAAAGACTTAAAGATCACTGTTCAGGATTATTTATTGCTTGATTAACTTGGGTGATTTGGGTTTGAAAATATTGTTCACGATAACGGATAGCTTGGGCTAATTCCGCACCTTTTTGGAAAGCGAGTAAAGCTTGGGGATAATTTTTTCTCTCTAGATAAATTTGACCGATTTGATCGTAGGTATTCATTAAACCGTAGTAATTATAACCCAATTCATGGACTTTAATTAATTCTTGATAGATTTGTAAAGCATAATCTACCTGTTGATAACTTTTATAAAGTTCGGCTAACTTATTTAAAGCTTCTCCTGCGGTGCCGTACTGTTGTAAAGCAAAAGCGAGAGAATAGGCTTCTTGAAAGTTTTGGCTGGCTTTATTTGCATCTTTTAAAGCTTGGTAATCTAAACCAATTTGAATTTTTAGAGCGGGGATTAACTGTATTTGCTGATTTCTGATCTGGGTTTCAGCTATTTCTTCTTTAATTTTCACGGCGTTAGCTGGTTGCCAAGATTCTCGATAAATTTCTGCTAGTCTTTGCAAATAAATTCCTTGAGTTAAAGAATTATTCTGCGCCTTAGAAATAGTTAATAATTCCTCATAGACTGGGGCTGCTTTTTGATAATCAAAACGGGATAAATGAATTTGACCAAGTTGATTTAGAGTTGCTTCTACTGCCACATTATCACCAGATTGTCTGCCATTAGCTAGAATTTTATCATAGATAATTATCGCCTCATTAAAAGCTCGTACCTGTTGATAGGATGTACCTAATAATGCTAATAACTCCCCGTCCATTGTCTGGTTAGTTTCTGCGGTTTGTTGCAGAGCTTTTAAACGAGCAGTAATTAATTTAACATCCTCGGTTCGATCTCGATTCCAAGCTGCTAACCCCACTTTTCCCAAAGATTTTACTTCTTCTTTGGCCCCTAAATAACGATTTAATTTAATCACTTCATACCAGATAGGAAAAGCTTCCTCATTTAATCCCGCATCGTATTTAGCTTGAGCTTCAGCATCGCGTTGATCGATGTATAATAACAGTTGACGACGCTCTAAGGGAGTTAAAGGGCGATCAATTCCGGGTAATAAAGGACTTTTTAGGGGAGTTTCGAGGGGATTGGGTGCAGGGGTTTCTGTTTGTGCTAGGAGAGGAAGGGAAGTACCGATCAAACAGAGCCATAAACTGAGAGAAAAACGTAGCATAATAGATTGATAGGAGCGTAGTAGAGGATGATATTTTGTGATCGATCGATTCTATAAGAGACTGACTGCCGAAAATTTGCGTTTCCCAATTTTGGGTTTAATTGCTAGTTTGATTGTAACCTTTAGTCTGGCTGCCTGTGGTGTCTCCCCGCAAGTTTTAGCAGAACAACGAATGTTTCTACCCCTCTCGGTCGAGTTTTTGGGAGAATATCAATTACCAGAAGCGGATTATCAGGAGACAAGGGTGGGGGGATTATCGGCAATTACCTATGATCGTGCCAATAACCGCTTTTATCTCCTCAGTGATGATCGTTCTCAGAAAGCTCCGTCCCGCTTTTATCGGGCCAGTTTGCAGATAAATGATGAAAAAATCGAAAAAGTGAATTTAGAGGCAGTCACGTTCCTAAAAGATGGCAAGGGAGAAACTTTTAAAAAGGGATCGATCGACCCGGAAGGTATCGCTTTTTCGCCCCGACAAACTTTGTTTATTTCCAGTGAAGGTGCGGTTAAACAGGGAATTGCTCCTTTTATTGCTGAATTTGATTTGCAGGGACAATTAAAGGAGTCTTTGTTAATTCCTAATCGCTTTTTACCGGATGATAGCAATCAAAAAGGAATAGAGGATAATTTAGGGTTTGAATCCTTAACTTTAGGGATTACCAGCACCCTCAAAGACGATCCTTTTCGTTTGTTTACTGCCACAGAAAACGCTTTAATTCAAGATAGTCCCACGGGAAAAAGAGCAGAAAATCTCAGAGTGCGACTTCTTCATTATGTGATCGATCCGATTGGTGCGCCTGTGTTAGTATCAGAACAATTGTATGTGTTAGATGAGCCACCCAGTGGTGCGAGATACTACGGTTTAACGGAATTATTAGCTTTAGAAAAAGAGGGTTATTTTCTCAGTTTAGAGCGAACTTTTGGTTTAGAAGGTTTTGGAGCGAAACTATTTCAGGTAGTTAATGGGAGTGCCACTGATACGTCGAAAATTGCTCGGATACCGGGGGAATTAGAAGCTTTACAGGTGCAACCCTTGCGGAAAAAATTATTACTAGATTTAGGGACTTTGGGGATTGATTTAGATAATTTGGAAGGAATGACCCTCGGTCCAAGATTAGCTGATGGCAGTCGCTCTTTGATTTTAGTCAGTGATGATAATTTTAATCCGAATCAGGTCAATCAGTTTTTACTATTTCGACTCAAGGAAAAATAAACAAGAGATGGTTAATTGCCTCACCTATCCCCTTCTGGGAGAGGGGTTGGGGTGAGGACTACCAATAAAGAAAAAGGTGATAAATAGCCGGTTTAAAGACACAACGGCCGGTTAATAATCACTTTTTTCGATATCTTTGCGAATATCATTCAGGTCAATATAGCGATCGGTGGCGTTGCGTAATTCCCTAGCGATCATCCCTTCCGTAGAAACTACGGTAATATGAGTATTTTTAGAGCGCAATAGTTCGATCGCTCGTTCAAAATCGCCATCACCGCTAAATAAAATCACTCGATCGTATTGATCGACGGTATTAAACATATCGACGACAATTTCGATGTCTAAATTAGCTTTCTGGGAAAAACGACCGGAACTATCATCATAATATTCTTTCAAAATTTTTGTTCTCACCGTATAACCCAAACTAATTAAAGCATCGCGAAAACCTCTTTGATCTTGGGAATCTTTTAAACCCGTGTACCAAAAGGCATTAATTAACATAATATTTGGGTCGTTGGTGAAGTAATTTAACACCTTGCGCGGGTCAAAAAACCAACCATTTTTTTGTTGAGCATAAAACATATTATTGCCATCCACAAAAATCGAAAGGCGATCTTTCGGACGGCCGCCACCATTACAATGACAAAGACCGGCTTCTGTCATACAAAATACATACCTAATTTTTTATAGAGTTTAACTATAAAATTACTTTTTAGTAATTTTACGGGGGAAAACGACTATTCTTTGAGGAATAGCGGTGATTTGAGAGCAAAAAGATAGCAACTAAAATAAAAATTAGCTTTTTTGTCTGGGAGACAAACTAGATAATAGTTTGGGAATAATTAAAAGTGATAATAGGGGGATTGTACAGTAATTAGGTCATTTTGATAATCTTTCTCGATAGATGGGTATCAACAAGGCTGGTTAGATCAGGTAGGAACACCAATCACTCCAACCTCCAGAATATAGCTTAACATTGTCGTATCCGGCTAGGGTAAGGGAAAGGATATTGACACAGGCTGTCACTCCCGAACCACAGTAGAGGATAATTTCTCGATCGCCTTGCCGCTCTTGCCAACGTTGTTTTTGCTGGGCCAGGGGTTGAGAAAAACCCTGACTATCGGTGACTTCCAACCAGGGATAATTAAGCGCCCCCTCGATGTGGCCGGCGATCGGATCGATCGGTTCCCTTTCGCCCCGATAGCGATCGCTTTCCCTGGCATCAATTAACACCACTCCCGCTTGCTCTTTTTGCCTTTTCACCTCCTCGATCGTGACTACCCAATCCTCTCGAACTTGGGGGAGAAAAGCGCCGGTTTTTGGCACAGGTATCTGATTAGAGACGGGATAACCGGCATTTAACCAATTTTGCCAACCACCATCGAGAATGCTGACTCGTTCATGACCGAGATAACGTAATAACCACCAGAGACGACTGGCAAAGGCAAAACGGGAGGCATCGTAGGCGATAATATGGGTTTGGCTGGAAATCACCCCTAAAGAGCTTAATTTAGCGGCTATCGTCTGCGGATTCGGCAAAGGATGACGGCCGCCATGACGGGCAACGGGAGCCGATAAATCGCGATCGAGGTGTAAATAGAAGGCATTTTCAATATGATTGGCTAAATACTCTTGATAACCGAGATCGGGATCATTTAATTGAAAACGACAGTCAATAACCATCAGATCGGGGCGATCGAGATTGTTAACTAACCAACTAGGAGAAACGAGGGGTGCGATCGGATTCATGGCGGGAAAATTGTTTAATAATTAACAGACAGTTGCGCTGATCTTCGCTGCGAGTATAACTGAGTTGATCGGCGATTTTTTGGAGGATCGGCAGTCCTTGCCCATGACCAGAGAAACTATAGTCATGATAGGCGTTTTTCTCGATAAAGTCCTCTAAATCGAAGACGGAACCCCGATCCCAGATGCGAATTTCCATCTGGTGAGGGGTAATCTCAATCTCGATCTCGATCGGAATTTCGGGGGGGAGGTGTCGGTGAGCGTGACGGACAGCATTGGTAAAACCTTCGGCAAGAGCAAGCTGACACTGGAGCCAGGCTTTTTGGGGAATGCCCGCCGGTTCAAGTTGCTCAAAATATTTTAAAACGGTATCTAAGGACCTGAGATCGCTATCTACCTGAAAAGAAATCTTCACCCCCGGCTTACCTCTCCAATGCCTTACGCTAGAAGTTATACCATTTTTCCCAAACTATGACTGATGTGTTAGCTCGATTCTGGATTTAATCCCTGGTTGAGGGACAAGCAAAGTCATCTGTCAGGGGGTCGGGGGTAGGCAGTAAGATTGAGATAGTCAAGTCACAAATAAAGATGGTACGAATTCTAGTAATTGATGATGATGGAGTAATTCAAACGTTTTTGAGCCGCGCTTTGCGGAAGGAATACGAGGTTTTTGTTGCCAGTGATGGGGAAGAAGGATTAAAGCAAGCGGGGCAACTAAAACCAGCGATGATTATTTGTGATTGGATGATGCCGGGGATCGATGGGTTGGAAGTTTGCCGGCAAATTAAGCTCAATCCCCAACTGTCAACGACTTTTTTTATCCTTTTAACTTCTTTGGGATCGGTGGCGGATCGGGTGAAGGGATTGGATGCGGGGGCGGATGATTTTTTGTGTAAACCGATCGAGATTAATGAGTTAAGAGCGCGCGTGCGGGCGGGAATGCGTTTGCATCAATTAAGTCATGATCTGCAAGCGCAAAAACAATTACTAGAAATGGAGTTAGCGGAGGCGGCGGCATATGTGCGATCGCTGTTACCAGAACCTTTTATTTCTCGAAAACTTGCTATCGATTTTCGCTTCCTTCCTTCTCGTCGATTGGGGGGTGATGGCTTTGATTATTATTGGTTAGATAATGACCATTTGATGTTATATCTTTTAGATGTGGCTGGCCATGGGTTGCGAGCGGCTTTACCTTCCCTTTCGGTGATTAATTTACTCCGTTCCCGTGGTTTAACTCAGGTGAATTACTATCAACCTAATCAGGTTTTACATGGGTTAAATCAAATTTATCAAATCAGCCCTAAGAATGATAAATATTTTACTATTTGGTACGGAATTTATGATCGGAAACAACAACAGTTAACCTATGCCAGTGCCGGTCATCCCCCGGCAGTTCTCCTGACTCAAAAACCTTTTGGCCAGATGATTGAAACCAGACTGAAAGCCCCCGGTTTTCCCATCGGGATGTTTCCGGAAGCGGAATATATTAATCAGGTTAAATGCCTGAATTTCCCCAGTAGCCTTTATCTTTTTAGCGATGGAATTTACGAGATCGATTGTGCTGATGGTAGGATGTGGGGACTGGAGAACTTTATTCAATCTTTGCGAAATTATCACGGTAATTATGCTAAAAATCTCGATAATTTTATTGAAAAGATTCAAGCTTTACAATTTGATGGTAATTTTAAGGATGATCTTTCGATCATGCAGGTGGATTTTCGTTAAGTACCTAAGCAAAATTAATTACACATTTCGATAAAGCTTTTGCCTCTTGCCTTTTGCCTATCCCAACCAATAAATTAATTTTGCACGACTACTTAATTAACTTCCGAGGATTTTTTGTTCTAATTCTTCTCGGTTATTAAAAATTTCAAAAACTCGATCCATATCGGTCAATTCAAATAACATTTTTATCTGATCATTAATCGAGCAGATAAAAATGTTACCCCCCGCAGAACGTACGGTTTTTAAGGATAAAACTAGCGCCCCTAAACCAGAACTATCCATAAAGGTGACATTCTTGAAATCAACGATAATAACCTCTGACCCTTCCTGCACGGCTTCGGCAATTTCTTGGCGAAATTGGCTGGCTTGGTTGCCATCTAAAATACCGGATGGTTGAATAACTTTAATCGCAGAACTCATAAAAAAAAGGAAAAATTAAATGTTTTCTACCTGCTCACTGATAACTGCTCGCTGAAATCTGCTGATAGCAGCCAATCTTTAACTATTTTTAACATATTAGGGTCAAGAAAAGCGCAAAATTAAAAATAGGAATTTTTGAAACTGTATGGAAAGTTACGATGTCATCCTCATCGGTGCGGGGCATAATGGTTTAGTTTGTGCCGCCTATCTCCTCAAAGCCGGTTATCGCGTCCTCCTTCTCGAACAGCGTAGCGTACCAGGAGGAGCGGCAACCACAGAAGCGGTTATCCCAGATCTAGCCCCCGATTTTAAGTTTAATCTCTGTGCGATCGATCACGAATTTATTTTTTTGGGGCCGGTAATTGAGGAATTAGAGCTAAAACGCCACGGATTAGAGTATTTATTCTTTGATCCTACCGTTTTCTGTCCCCATCCCTCCGGCCAATATTTTCTTTCCTATCGCTCTCTGGAAAAAACTCACGCCGCAATTGCCCAGTTTTGTCGGCGAGATGCCGATCGCTACCTTCAGTTTATCGACTATTGGGGACAGTTGATGAATGCGATCGGTCCTTGGTTTAACGCTCCGCCCCAAGATTTGCTCAGAATCGCCCGCAATTATAACTCTAGTGCCTTAGCTAGTGTCTGGAAAGCGATCGGCTCGAAAAAGAAACTGCTCGACTTCATCCGCACGATGATTACTTCCCCCGAAGATGTCCTCAATGAGTGGTTTGAGAGCGAATTTGTCAAAGCACCCCTGGCTCGTCTAGCGGCAGAAATTGGCGCTCCTCCCTCCCAAAAAGGCATTACCTCCGGGATGATGATGATGGCGATGCGTCATTCCCCCGGGGTGGCTCGCCCTCGTGGTGGTACAGGCGCACTAACTGAGGCTCTGGTGAAATGTGTTGTCAGTCTCGGTGGGGTGATTTTAACCGAGCAGAAAGTTAAACAGATTCTAATCGAGGAAGGACAAGCGATCGGTGTTAGGGTGGACTCTGGACAGGAATATCTGGCCAAAGCGGCTGTTATCTCTAATATTGACGCTAGACGAGTGTTTTTACAGTTAGTCGCCCCCGCCGATGTGGATGCCGCCGATCCAGAATTGCGAGAAAGGGTAGAACGGCGAATTGTCAATAACAATGAAACAATTCTTAAAATTGATTGCGCCCTCGCCGAAGCGCCAAGGTTCGAGGCTTACGATCACAAAGAGGAGTATTTACAGGGAACGATTCTCATCGCCGATTCCGTGCGTCACGTTGAACAGGCCCACGCTTTAACGATTTTGGGGCAGATTCCCGACGAAAATCCCTCGATGTACCTAGATGTCCCCACTATTCTCGATCCCTCCATGGCTCCCCAGGGCAAGCATACCCTCTGGATCGAATTTTTTGCCCCCTATCAGATTGCCGGGGCCGAGGGAACAGGATTAAACGGCACGGGATGGACGGAAGAATTAAAAAATCGCGTGGCCGATCGAGTTCTTGATAAACTGGCCGATTATGCCCCAAATCTCAAATCCGCCATTATTGCCCGTCGGGTGGAAAGTCCGGCCGAATTAGCTAATCGTTTGGGTTCCTATAAAGGTAATTACTATCATCTTGATATGACCTTAGATCAGATGATTTTCCTGCGTCCTTTGCCAGAAATAGCTAACTACAAAACCCCCATTAAAAACCTTTATTTAACTGGGGCAGGAACTCACCCCGGCGGCTCAATTTCGGGAATGCCGGGGCGCAATTGCGCTCAGGTTTTTCTGCGGGATCAAAGCACTTTTCTGCAAAGATTATTTAACTAAATCCCCTCCTCCTCAAAATCCCGAACCTCATCCTAATATTTATTGCCCCTAGCCAATTATCCTTGAAAAGGAGAGATTAAAGGCCCTAAATGGGAAAAGATTTTGAGGAAATGAGGAGGAGTGATACTAAATCCTATTTAAAAGATATAGGAGAGCGGGGAGAAGGGGCAGCGAATGGGGAGAAATAATCCATAACTCGGGGGTTAATCATAATATTAAAAACCTATTTGGTATGCAGGGTAAGCTCACCCAATTTGATATAAATTGTACTTGACAAAGATTTCTAAATAGGGTTCTGGACGTAACAGGTAATTTAGATACGTCATCAGCTTAACTCGCACAAATTTTTAACTGTAATTGTTTCTATACTGGTGGCTCTTGACAAAAGATCAGGTTAATTATTTTTCTGATGAAGATGATTATTCACTTTTTCATGTACGATGAATATATGGCAAGATTTTTGAAGGATCACGAGCGATGCAATTTCTAAGGCTCAGAGTTAAAACTGTTTGGAGAAGTAAAAAAATAAGGGGAATTATATCGCTCCTATTGCTTTTTATCTTGATGCCAATTTTTCTTTATGCTTGTTTTAGTGATCTTCCTAACCAATCATCGGAGCAACGGCAAGGAACCCTTTTGGTTTGGTATCCAGAAGAGGGAAATTTAACTGAAATACTAGGTCTCGGTTTGCAAGAGTTTGAAAAATTAAATCCGCAAGTGACAATTCTCGAACAAGCTATTCCTATCGATGAGATACCAGAACGTTTTTTTAAACAATCTCAAAGCGGATTGGGTGCGAGTGTTATTCTAATTTTTTCGAGAAATATACCCAGGTTAGTATCCCAAGGAGTACTGGGGGAAATTGACCAGAACAATCTAGATTTATCTATTTATTATCCCCCGACGCTGAAACAAGTTAGCTATCAAGGAAAAATCTATGGTATTCCCTTAGGTTCTCGTACCAATGTACTGTGTTATAATCAAAAAAAATTACAAGTTAGTCCCGATCCGCTGCTGAAGCAACCTCCCACCAGTTTAGGGGGATTAGTGGAACGTGCGCGCAAAGGTTATTCTGTGGGGATAGTTTCCTCTTTTGAAGATACTTTTTGGGGAATGGCAATTTTTGGCGGCTATTTGTGGGATGATCAGGGTAGGCTGCAACCTCGCTTGGATGGTTGGGCAAAATGGCTAGAATGGCTAAAATTTGCCTCGTCACAGCCTAATTTTATCCTCAATCGTCAACGGGAATTGCTTCATGAGGCCTTTGCTAGAGGCCGCTTAACCTATTATGTGTGTAATTCTATTGAAATTGCCGATTTAAAAAACAGCCTCCAAGATGATCTCAGAGTCGCGTTACTTCCCCAAGACACTCAAGGTAAAGCAGCACCAATTCTCTATACACGGGTGATGGTATTTAATCGTAATAATAGTGATAATGAAAATAGGTTGGGGTTAGCTTTAGGAAAATTTCTCTCTAATCCCAAACAACAATTACAAGCAATCACCCAAACAGAAAGTTTTATTCCCACTAATCGACGGGTGCAGATCGAAGGAAATTTACTACCGATCGAATCGGTATTATTACAACAATCTCAAAATGCCGTGGCAGTACCTCTGGATGATTGGGAAAAGTTGAATAAAATTTTAGAAAAAGGAGAATTTTGGTATGAAAGAGCGATCGCTGGTGAAATATCTTCCTCAGCAGCAGCCCAAAAACTGACACTTTATATTCAATCAGGTCTCGATCAGGAAGTCGGGAAAATAAATTAATTATGAACAACAATATTCCCTCTCTTTCGGAAATAATTGCTAACCAATTATTATTTTTAGGACGCAGAAATGTTCAAAGTCAATTAGCGATCATTTTTCTGTCTTTAATTCTTGCTTGGTTATTATCAAAATGGTTATGGTCTTACTTGAGAAAACGATTCCCTCACGGCATCAGTTTTATTCACAGTGATAAAAAATTAACCCTCCATCAATATTTTGCTATCCTGATAGAGTTTCTTAATTTTCCAGTTATTAGTCTAATTTTACTTGACTTAAAGTATCTAATTTTTTTCAGTCAAAACTGGACAAGAGGAATGATTAATTTATCCATACAATTAATATTTTTTTATTTGATTTATCGTTGTTTATTAGCTGGATTATATGCTAGGTTTTCCGTCAATACAATTAAATATTATCATGGTCGGCTTTTAGCACCTTTATTGGTATTATTCCTCCTGAGAAATATTATTGGTGTTTACAATAATATTCAAGAAATTGCCCAAGTATCTCCCTTCAATTTATTCAATAGTCCGATCACATTGAGAAGCATATTTATTTTGATAATAGCTCCCTATTTTCTGGTAATTATTGTTGTTCTTATAGAGAGTATAATTCTGAGCATTACTAATTTAAATCAGCAAGCGAGTCGCGGTGAAATTGAAGCAACTTTACTGTTAGGACGTTATTTTTTCATTGTCTTAGGTTTTATTCTCATCTTGGGTTATGTGGGAGTTAATGCAACGGCAATAGCGGCAATTACTGGCGGTTTATCGGTGGGTATTGGTTTCGGTATGCAGCAAGTGGTAAGTAATTTCATTAGCGGTATTTTACTATTATTTGAAAAAGTTCTCAAACCCGGTGATATAATTAATATTGAAGGACAGACTTCTCAGGTAAAAAAGCTAGGTATCCGAGCGACAACGGTGCAAATTCTTACAGACAATTCCGAAAAAATTATTCCCAATCAAAAGTTTTTTACTGAGGATGTCACCACCTACACGGGTAGTGATAACTTGATTTATTGTTCAGTTGTTATCGGAGTTGGTTATAATTCTAACTCTCAACAGGTGATGAATTTATTGCTAGACATTGCTGATCAACATCCTCACATACTCAAAAACCCGCAACCAGTAGCCTTTTTTATTAATTTTGGTGATTCTAGTTTAAACTTTGAATTAAAGTTCTGGTTGGATGATGTTAACGGGAAAAAGCGAGTCATTAGTGATATTAATTGTGCTATTCTTGATAGGTTTACTCAACAGGGTATCGAGATTCCCTTCCCGCAACAAGATATTCATATTCGTAATAATTAGCAATTTATCCCAGTCAAAAAGCTTATCTGATTATTTTCATCGCCAAATATATCACTTTCACTTATTAAATCCATGTATTTATTGTTTTTTATTAATGGTTAATATCTTGACATAAAAACAATTATAACTTACTATTCTAGATAGTATATTCAAAAATTATCAATAATCTATAATTAAAATATCCCAGATGAATCTATCGAGGTTTTGCTAATGCTTTTTCGTCCTACTTTGCTTGGCACTTTATCGCTTGCCCTAGCCTTAAATTGGCCCCTTAGTACCTTAGAAACCTTCGTCTCAATACCTTTGAGCCGTGGTTAAGGAAATCAAGTAACCAAGACCGTTTTTCAACTGGCCGTATGCTACTTTTCCCTTTTAATTGTTGTCATTTACCCTAACTAAAAATCCCATGATTATCCCCCGTTTACAAAATCGTTTTCCCAGAAATAATACCACCCGTCGGCTGCGAGCTTTCCTTCTAGGTCTTTTCGCTGCAGGTATCACCACTTTACCCCTAAAAGCCGCCGAAGAAATTGAATTTGTCTATACACCCCTCGTCTTTTCCGTATCGGTAGCATCCCTAGAAAATTTTGCTAAAGAAGGAAAAATCGACGCTAATTTAAAAAGATTTCTGTCCAGAGCAACTCCCGAAGCAAGAGAGAAGTTTCGTGAGGCTTTATTAACAAAGATTGACATCGATCCTATTTTACTATCTCGTTTTTTTAATAGTGTGATGGGTGCTGATATGCTCTCTCGTTTGGGCAAAGGCATCACCATTGAAGGGGGAATTAATGGTAAATATGCCCTGCGGGGTGCGATTGTTAGTGCCGCTTTCGATCCGGGAGGATTAACCCTTTTAAATGTCCTGAAAAAATTCCCCAATAATATACAGTTACAGGGGGAAGAAATCCTCGGATTAGCTAAAACCATCGATTATGCGGTTTATGTGGCGGAAATATTTATTAAAGATATGCGCCTCTGGACAGCCGAGGAAGCTGCTGCCGTTAAACCAGCGATTAATTATACCAGTTTACCCGATCTGCGTCAGCGCGGTAGCTTTCAGGTAAAAAAAGAAGTTTGGAACTTAACTGATAGCAGTCGCAATCGCAGTTTATATGTCAATGTTTATATCCCGCAAACTTTCCGAGAAGGTAAAACACCTGTAATTATTTTTTCCCACGGATTAGCCTCGCGACCAGAAGATTATGCCCAAGCAATTGAACATCTAGCTTCCTACGGATTTTTAGTAGCGGCACCGCAACACCCCGGCAGTGATACCCAATACCTACAAGGAATGTTAGGGGGGTATTATCGCAATATTTTTGATGGCAATGAGTTTATTAATCGACCCAAAGATATTAGCTTTGTCATCGATGAATTAGCCAGACGAAATGCTAGTCAATTTCAAGGTAAACTTGACCTCACTAATGTGGGAGTAGCGGGTCATTCCTTTGGAGGTTATACATCTCTAGCTGTTGCCGGCGCACAAATTGATTTTGATAATCTCGCCCAAGATTGTAATCGTCCTTACTCCGGGATTAATATCGCTATTTTACTGGAATGTCGCGCCCTGGAATTGCCTAGACAGGTCTATAATTTTCGCGATGAACGAGTCACGGCTGTCTTTGCAGCTAATCCCGTTAACCGCAGTATTTTTGGGGAAAAAGGTTTAAGTAAAATCTCGATTCCTGTCCTCTTGGGTTCTGGAAGTTATGACCCGGCAGCTAATCCGATTTTTGAACAGGCCATTCCTTTTACTTGGTTAAAAACGCCAGATAAATATCTGGCCATGGTGGAGGGACAAGCTCATGTAAATTTTACGGAATTGGATGCAGGAATGCAAAAAACCCTAGAGTCTGTGGTCGATATCACTTTACCCAATCAAAATTTAATCGAGGATTATGCGGGGGCTTTATTGGTGGCTTTTTTTGAAGTTTATATTGCGGATAATGAAAAGTTTCGTCCTTTTCTTCTGTCTAGTTATGCAGAATATCTCAGTCAGGGACAAAAGTTTAAATTAGACTTTATTACTGCCGCTTCTGACCAGAAATTATCTCAATTAATTGAGAAATTGCGAGTACATCGGCAATAGACACTAAGGCAATAGGCAATAGACACTAATTGCCTTCAGTAGCTAATAACTGAAAAATCTCCCCACTGCCCCTCTGCAAAAAAGATTCTTTTGAGTTGTATAATCTCTAAAGGATTAGCGTACTCAAGAAAAAAATTATTTCATGCTCAGAAAAATTAGACTATCATACTTTGGCTTAATTTTAGGCAGTATTTTAACGGTTATCGGCATTATCGGTTATGCCCAAGGTAACGCCACGGTCAATTTAGCGGGGTTTTTCTACGGATTACCGTTATTATTGGGAGGTTTAGCCCTAAAAGCTTCAGAAATCAAACCGATACCCTTCAGTCAACCCACTAGCCCCGAAATCTTGCAATTGCGCCAACAACAGGCTACTGTCACCCAAACCAAACTTCGCAACGATGTCACCCGCTATCGCTACGGACAGGAAGTGCATCTGGATGAAGCCCTAGAAAAGCTGGGATTAAGCCCCACGGACGAGGAAAGACCGACTTTAGTGGCAATTCGTGAAACTGCTGTTGATTCCGCCTATTGTTTCACTCTAGAATTTGAATCGCCCCTTTTACCCCTAGAAAAGTGGCTGGCAAAACAAGAAAAAATCGAAAGATACTTTGGACCAGGAATTAGAGCCGAAATTAAGCAAGTTGACGAGGAAAAAATTGATTTAGCCCTAATTACTATCCCTAACGCCTAAATGCTCACGCCTATTCAGTATGGCTTCCTAGCAATCACTGCCGTGGCTGCCGGCTTAATTAATGCTCTTGCCGGTGGCGGTAGTCTGATTACTTTTCCAACGCTGATGGCGGTGGGTATCCCACCGGTGATGGCAAATGTGACTAATACCGTCGCTTTATGCCCCGGTTATCTGGGGGCAACCCTCGCCCAAAAAAAAGACCTGCACGGGCAACAAAAACGGATTCAGTTATTACTACCATCGGCAGTTATTGGCGGCATTATCGGTGGTATTTTGCTGTTAAATAGCAGCGATCAAGTATTTGACCGCCTGATTCCTTTTCTGATTCTTTTAGCGGCGGCTTTATTGGCTTTTCAAGATACTTTACGCTCTTGGTTGCAGCGGCGACAGGGAGATAAAAAGGGCAATATACCAGAAATTTGGGCGGTTTTACCCATCGCCCTCGCTTCAATTTATGGTGGTTATTTTGGAGCGGGTTTAGGTGTGATTGAGTTAGCAATTTTGGGGTTATTTCTCAAGGATAATCTCACGAGATTAAATGCTTTAAAACAGTTGCTTTCTTTGGTGGTTAACGTGGCGGCATCTTGGTTTTTTCTCTTTTCTAATCAGGTATATTGGTCGGCGGCGATAGTGGTAGCAATTGGCTCTTTAATTGGGGGTTTATTGGGGGGAAAACTGGCCAGAATTATCTCTCCTACTTATCTGCGCTGGACTGTGGTAATTCTGAGTATTATTACCGCTATAGTTTATTGGCTTCGTTAACAAACGGAGTTATAGGCAGTTAAGCTGCCCGCGCATTTAAATTGCTTGTTGAGATCAGGCAACAGTTTAAAACCTTACCCGATGACGTTTTAACTCAATTGCCAAGAAAAGTGGGTTTTAGCTTGTCTAGAATAACCGAGTCTCTTGGTGCATTCTAGCATCGGTTAAACACGCTGAAGGATTAACGGAATAGGGTGGATAATTTTGCTCGGCAAAACTATAGCAGATGTTTAGTATCGACAAAGCTGCCCTTGTCTAGCAGTAACAACAGGGGTAAGAACATCCCTTGAGGCGATCGCTAGACCAAATCAGCGATAAAAGCCCCAATAGCCAAGATTAGGCCCTCGCAGTCGCAAAAACTCCCTAGCCATAACAGTCCCCTCCAGATGATCTACATAAAAACTTAAGAATGATCCCCGTCTGGTGATAGACTTTTGACTGTTAAGGAAACAAACTCACTAGATAAATCATAGATCAGCTGTAGGGAGGATCATCGAGTGGAAAGTACGCTAGGGTTAGAAATTATCGAAGTGGTCGAACAGGCTGCCATTGCCTCCTCGAAGTGGATGGGTAAAGGCGAAAAAAATATCGCCGATCACGTCGCTGTAGAAGCGATGCGCGAACGGATGAATAAAATCCATATGCGCGGTCGCATCGTTATTGGAGAAGGGGAAAGAGACGAGGCTCCCATGCTCTATATTGGCGAAGAAGTGGGTATCTGTACCCAAGTTGATGCCAAACAATATTGTAATCCCGACGAATTGGTCGAAATCGATATCGCCGTCGATCCCTGCGAAGGCACTAACTTGGTTGCCTACGGTCAAAATGGTTCCATGGCCGTGTTAGCGATCTCCGAAAAAGGTGGGTTATTCGCCGCTCCTGACTTTTATATGAAAAAATTAGCCGCTCCCCCAGCAGCTAAAGGTCATGTGGATATTAATAAATCGGCGACGGAAAACCTGAAAGTTCTTTCCGATTGTCTCAATCGTTCGATCGAAGAACTGGTGGTAGTAGTTATGGATCGTCCCCGTCACAAGGAATTAATCCAAGAAATCCGCAACGCTGGGGCCAGAGTTCGTCTGATCAGCGATGGTGACGTATCGGCCGCTATTTCCTGCGCTTTTTCGGGAACTAATATTCATGCTCTCATGGGTATCGGTGCCGCTCCAGAAGGGGTAATCTCAGCGGCGGCTATGCGTTGTCTGGGGGGTCACTTCCAGGGACAATTAATCTATGATCCCGAAGTGGTCAAAACCGGTTTAATCGGCGAAAGCCGCGAGGGTAATCTCGCTCGTCTGCAAGAAATGGGCATCACTAATCCCGATCGCGTTTACGGTTGCGAAGAATTAGCCAGTGGCGAAACCGTCCTCTTTGCCGCCTGTGGGATCACCCCCGGCACCCTGATGGAAGGGGTCCGCTTCTTCCATGGTGGCGCTCGTACCCAAAGCTTGGTTATCTCCACCCAATCGAAAACCGCTCGCTTTGTCGATACCGTTCACCTGTTCGACCAACCCAAATACATTCAACTGAGATAATTCCCTGACCCGGTGGGGTGGGCATGGCTCACCTCGCCCCCATTGGTAAAAATATATAAAGTTTTTTTTCAAACATCTTTTATTTGCATCCCGATTGGGACTAAATTGCAACAATTAGAGACATAACGCACTGATCTTTATCAATAATTTTTGTAGCCTGAGCAACATTTGTAGGAGAACATAAATGAATATTGCTGTAGTGGGCTTGAGTCACAAGACAGCCCCTGTGGAAATTCGCGAAAAATTGAGTATCCCGGAAGCGAAAATCGAGTCCGCCCTTACCCACCTCAAGGGTTATCCCCACATCCAAGAGGTGGCTATTATCAGTACCTGTAACCGTTTGGAAATCTACGCCGTGGTTACGGATACGGAAAAGGGCGTGGTGGAAATTACCCAGTTTCTCGCTGAAATCGGGCATATTCCCCTTAATGTCCTGCGTCGTTATCTGTTTACCCTGCTGCATCAGGATGCTGTCCGTCATCTGCTCCGGGTGTCGGCCGGTTTAGAAAGTCTTGTCCTCGGTGAAGGGCAAATTCTCGCTCAAGTTAAAAATACCCATAAATTAGCTCAAAAGTACAATACTATTAGTCAATTACTCGATCGCCTGTTTAAACAAGCGATGACTGCCGGTAAACGCGTCCGCACGGAAACCAGCATCGGCACGGGAGCCGTATCGATCAGTTCGGCGGCGGTGGAGTTAGCCCATGCTAAGGTGGCAGACCTGAGCAGCAAGAAAATCGCTATTATCGGGGCAGGGAAAATGTCCCGATTATTAGTTACTCACCTTCTGGCTAAGGGTTCTCAGCAAATTGCGATCATCAATCGCTCCCAAAGACGGGCCGAGGAGTTGGCCCGTGAATTTCCTCACCTACCGCTGCAACTATATGGCTTAGAAGAGATGATGACTACCGTAGCGGCATCGGATATCGTCTTTACCAGTACCGGAGCCACGGAGCCAATTTTAACTAAAACTTTATTGACAGAAGTGACGATTTCTGCTAACTCGCTGATGTTAATCGATATTTCCGTTCCCCGCAACGTCCATACCGACGTGAAGGAATTGGCACAAGTGCAAGCTTTTAACGTCGATGATCTTAAAGCGGTGGTTGCCGCCAATCAGGAAAGTCGCCGTCAGATGGCTAGGGAAGCAGAGGCACTCCTAGAGCAGGAAGTAGAAGCTTTCGAGCTTTGGTGGCGTTCTTTGGACACTGTACCGACAATTAGCTGTTTAAGAAGCAAAATTGAAGATATTCGCGAACAGGAATTAGAAAAGGCCCTCTCCCGTCTGGGGACGGAATTCGCCGAAAAACACCAAGAAGTTATCGAAGCAATGACCCGTGGTATCGTCAATAAAATCCTTCACGAACCCATGGTACAACTGCGCGCCCAACAGGATATCGAAGCCCGCAAGCGCTGTTTACAGTCCCTGCAAATGCTCTTTAACCTCAGTGTCGGGGAAGAATATAGTTAGGGCTTGCTGAAAAAGTTTTTCGTGGCGCAGGGTGTCGGGTTTTAAGCTGTAGTACATTTAAACTGCCTATGGGGAATTTTAGTACAAATGCTCAAACTCCCTCTCCCTGCTCCCTGCTCATAGACAGTCTGAACGAGTAATTTAGATAGGGTTTGCGGCAAAAAGTTTTTCGTGGGGGCAGGGTGTGGGGTGTGGGGTGTAGGGTTTTACCGATTTTTAGGTGGTCAACTACCTAATTTTCAGGGAAAAAGTACCTGAATTTTACTCCCGATCACTCCAAAGTCTGGCACTTTTTGAGGGGAAAAAAGTCTAAAAGTCTTATCCAACAAGGTTTTTAGATTTATTCAGCCAGCCCTAGGGCTGGGACTGACAACCGACAAAAATTAAGGGCGATTCTAGTGGTCTGTCAAGGTGATTTTGAGGGACTGGGAGCGGATAATTTTGAAGAATTCCCCTATCCATGAACTACACGCAACCCGCCTAGGGCTGATATCATTTTTCAAAAGTAATGACAGACTTAGTTGATCATTTCAAAGCGCAATCCCTCTCGGAGAAAGGAATTGCACTTTCAGATGTTAGTCACGACTATTGAAAATTGGTATGAGGTCGCGGTTTCTGTCGCTTCATCTGGAGTCCTAACCCATGCAGGCAAAACCTTCAGAGGGAATCTCGTCCACTGATGCAGAAATTATTTTAAGACGCTTACCAGACTGGATTCAGGATGCCTTGATTGCTCGTGCAACTGAAATTGATTATCCCGTTGAAGCCGTCATTGTTCTAGACACAGAGGCATTAAGTTTTGCAGATTGTCAGCCAGGGCAAGGTCAGTAAGTCTAACAAATCACCGCACCCGCCCTTATGGTAGAGTATCTGTAATCATCCAAGTTTATTGGCGGCGGGTGAGTTCAGCCTTTAGCCCTCATGCCGACCATAGCCGTTGCTTTCCTGACAACCTTCTCAAAGATTCGATCTAATCTCAGACAGAAGTAAGCCTTGTCCAATTACCCACTCTCTATATGCGAGAATAGCCTGTGTGAAAAACCTAGGTAATTGTTATGGTTGCACCTATACAAAATAGGCAGTTTAACGGGTTGTCTAGCCAAGAAGCTAGTGATCGCTTGAAACAGCACGGCTACAACGAACTCCCCTCAACTCAGCATCGTACTTTTTTAACCATCGCCCTAGACATTATCCAAGAGCCGATTTTATTGCTCCTGATTGCCTGTGGTGTCATCTACCTCTTTTTGGGTGATGCACAAGAAGCTCTGATTTTATTGGGGTTTGTCTTTTTTATTATTGGCATCAATCTTTACCAAGAGCAAAAAACGGAACGTTCTCTAGAAGCACTGCGGGACTTATCCAGTCCGCGGGCTTTGGTGATTCGAGATGGGGAGCGGCAGCGGATTGCCGGCCGAGAAGTGGTAGAGGGCGATTTGATCGTGGTGGAGGAGGGCGATCGGGTTCCTGCGGATGCGATTTTGCTGTGGTCCACTCACTTGACGATTGATGAATCGCTGTTAACCGGAGAGTCTGTTCCGGTCAGGAAACGCACCATCCAGCTAGAAGAAGACCCAGAGAAACTTTCAGCCACCTTGAGACCGGGTGGAGACGACTTACCCACTGTCTATTCTGGCACTCTTGCGGTGCAAGGGCAGGGCATTGCCCAGGTGCAAGCAACGGGCATACATACTGAAATGGGAAAAATTGGCAAAGCTCTGCAAACGGTTGAACCGGAAGACACGGTCTTACAAAAAGAAACCCGTCGCATTGTCGGTAAATTGACGATGATCGCGCTGGCCATTTGTGCGGCGGTGGTGGTGATTTATGGATTAACCCGGGCCGATTGGTTGCATGGCTTTTTGGCAGGATTAGCCCTGGCGATGGCAATTTTGCCCAATGAAATTCCGGTGGTGCTGGCCATCTTTCTGGCTCTGGGAGCGTGGCGATTCTCGCAAAAACAGGTATTAACTCGTCGCATTCCAGTGGTTGAAACCCTGGGTTCTGTCACCGTTCTTTGTGTCGATAAGACTGGAACCCTGACATTGAACCAAATGGCCGTCAAACAATTGTTGGTTTACAGCGGCTCCAATGCTTATCTGTACGATGTGACGCTCCACGAGCGCGAACCCTTGCCCGAAGTCCTTCATCCCCTGATCGAGTTTGGCATTCTAGCGAGTCGCAAAGATCCCTTTGACCCGATGGAGAAAGCGTTGCAGCAAATTGGTTGGGATTACCTGGCCAAGACTGAACACCTGCATAGCGATTGGCAACTACTGCGCGAATATCCCCTGTCCACCGATCTCTTGGCCATGTCCTGTGTCTGGGAATCCCTGACGGGGGAGCTTACCGTTGCGGCAAAAGGGGCCCCAGAAGCGATCGCTGATCTCTGCCATTTCAGCCCGATTCAACAACAGGAGCTTGTCGAACAGATCCAGGCAATGGCCGGAGAGGGTTTGCGAGTTCTGGGAGTCGCCCAAGGACGCAAAATGGGAACATTACCCAAAACCCACGCTCTTGAGTCATCCGAGCCTCTAGCCTACTTAGAATCTGATGATCGCTTACCTGTGCAACAACACGACTTTGAGTTTGAATTTGTCGGACTCATCGGCCTGGAAGACCCCGTGCGCCCTACTGTTGCACCTGCGATCGCCGAATGCTATGGTGCGGGAATTCGCGTTGTCATGATTACGGGTGATTATCCGGTAACAGCCCAGAACATTGCCCGTCAGATTGGACTCAGGCCTTTAGACAAGGTGATCACCGGCAGGGAACTGGAGCAAATGGGTGAGTCGGAACTGCGCGATCGCATTCAAAGCACCAATATCTTTGCCCGTGTCGTCCCCGAACAAAAACTATTGATTGTCAATGCACTGAAACGCTCCGGGGAAATTGTGGCCATGACTGGTGATGGTGTCAACGATGCCCCGGCCCTCAAGTCTGCCCATATCGGCATTGCCATGGGTGAACGAGGTACGGATGTAGCGCGCGAGTCTGCCGATTTGGTCCTGTTGAAAGATGATTTTTCGTCCATTGTCGAATCGGTCAAACTAGGAAGACGTATCTTTGACAACCTGAAAAAGGGGATGGCCTATACCTTGGCCGTTCACGTTCCGATCGCCGGTATGTCGTTGATTCCAGTCATGTTTGGCTGGCCTTTGGTGCTACTCCCCATCCACATTGCCTTTCTACACTTAATTATCGATCCGGCCTGCACGGTTGTGTTTGAAGCTGAACCGGCAGAGAGCGATATTATGCGTCGCCCCCCCCGCAATCCCAAAGAACCCTTGTTCAGTCGTCGGACGTTGCGATTAGCCTTGCTTCAAGGAACCAGCGTTTTAGTGGTACTGGTTATTGTATTCGCGATCGCCTATAACAACGGCAATAGTGAATTTGATGCTCGTGCCTTAGCATTTACGACATTGATTATCTCCAACCTCGCTATGATCCTAACCAATCGTTCCTGGTCACGAACGATCCCAGAAACGCTCCAAGCTCCTAATCAGGCTTTGTGGTGGGTGATCGGCGGTGGACTGCTGTTTTTGGGATTAGTTCTCTATGTTCCCTTGCTAAGACACCTGTTCGGCTTTTCATTTCTACATACTGATGATTTGCTGGTCAGCTTAGTTTCTGGAGTTGTCAGTATTTTCTGGTTTGAAGGACTAAAACTGTGGAGCCGTCGGAACATGAACACCTAAAAATAATTTTTGAATAATAAGAGTTATGGTCGGTTAAGCGTCAAAACATCTAGGCTTTTCCTTGATCCCAGTAATGTAAACTTTGATTAAGAGAAAGACTTCTAGCTCCAATCCGATGTTATATTAATAATTGAAGCTAAAGAAAAAAGCTTCCCTGACAGATCAACTGGCAAGGTTATAAGGTCAAGTTCACAAAGGAGTAAACCCTGTTAAAGTTACATTCTGTCTCGATAACGACGATAACAGCGATCAACCTGAACGCTCATATTTCCTAGAGTAGAGAACAAGGGAGTTAGGCAATTGGAACTAGAGTTCAATGCGTCTCCAACCAGTCTCAAGTTGTGAGGGGAAATACCTGAGAATCGGTAAACTGATCGCTGTTATTGTTTGTCAACACAAGTAATTGCTCATTGCAGTCGCTCTCCTTTGATGAGATAATAGAAAGTCTTCTTTTCAAAAGGATATCGATAGGATGCGACTCTCTCAACAGCTTTTTGTCACTCTCCGGGAAGATCCGGCCGAGGCGGAAATCCCCAGTCATAAATGCTTGGTGCGTGCCGGTTACATTCGTCGCATTGGCAGCGGCATTTACGCCTATTTACCCCTGATGTGGCGGGTTTTGCAGAAAGTCTCCCAGATAGTCCGGGAAGAAATGAATAAAGCCGGCGCCCAAGAATGTTTACTTCCCCAACTGCAACCGGCAGAACTCTGGCAAGAATCAGGCCGTTGGGACACCTACACAAAAGCAGAAGGGATTATGTTTGCCCTGACAGACCGGCAAAAGCGGGAGTTAGGATTAGGACCGACTCACGAAGAAGTAATTACTGCCGTCGCTCGTGATTTAATTCGTTCCTATCGACAATTACCGGTTAATTTATATCAGATTCAAACTAAATTTCGCGATGAAATTCGCCCTCGTTTTGGTTTAATGCGGGGGCGAGAATTTATTATGAAAGATGCCTATTCTTTCAATCTCGACGAGGAATGTTTAAAGAAAACCTATCGAGCGATGGATATAGCTTACCGCAATATTTTCCGCCGTTGTGGGTTAGCTTTTCGGGCAGTAGAAGCCGATTCTGGAGCGATTGGCGGTTCCGCATCCCAAGAATTTATGGTCTTAGCTGATGCCGGAGAAGATGAGGTTTTATTTACCGCCGATGAAAAGTATGCGGCTAATGTGGAAAAAGCCGTTTCTTTGCCAGCAGATAAAGTGGCTTCTCCCTTTAAAAAGTTTGCTAAAAAAGAAACTCCTAACACCAACACGATCGAAAGTTTAGCTAAATTTCTCGATTGTTCTGCCACTGCTATCGTCAAAAATGTTCTCTACGAAGTGGTTTATGATAGCGGCATAACTGTTTTAGTTTTACTGCATATTCGCGGCGATCAAGAGGTCAACGAAGTTAAACTACAAAATGAATTAGTTAGACAGGCAGGCCGTTACAATGCTAAAACAATTTTAGCTTTAAAAATACCCGATGCTGCCGCTCAACAGCAATGGGCAACTAAACCTTTACCTTTAGGTTATATTGCTCCCGACTTAGAAGATAATTTACTCAAAAAAGCCAGCGATATAGCTCCTAAGTTTTTACGCATAGCAGACAACACGGTGACAGACTTAGAAAACTTTATCACCGGTGCTAATGAAACCGGGTTTCATTTAGTGGGGGCCAATTGGGGTAAGGATTTTATCTTACCGGAATTAATCGTCGATCTACGCAAGGCCCGGGTAGGCGATCGAGCTATTCATGATCCTAATCAAACCTTGCAAAGTGCCAGAGGAATTGAAGTCGGTCATATCTTCCAATTGGGCTATAAATATTCTCAAGCTATGAATGCTTTTTATACTAATGAAGCGGGAGAATCTACCCCCATTTGTATGGGTTGCTATGGTATAGGAGTATCGCGTTTAGCCCAGGCAGCCGTAGAACAATCCTACGATAAAGATGGCATTATTTGGCCCGTAGCTATTGCCCCCTATCAAGCGATTGTGGTTATTCCTAATTTAGCCGATGCCGAGCAGGTAAAAACCGCCGAAAGTTTATACAATGAGTTAAATCAAGCGGGCATTGAAACCCTTTTAGATGACCGGAATGAACGTGCAGGTGTTAAGTTCAAAGATGCGGATTTAATTGGGATTCCCTATCGCATTGTCACGGGTAAATCTCTCAAATCGGGTAAGGTGGAATTAGTCGAAAGAGCCAGTAAAAAAGCGTCAGAAGTAGCAATTAATGAGGTGGTTTCCTATTTAAAAACTGCTATAGCAAAGAGCGGGATAGTTAGGACATAATAGAGAAAAAGAAATGAGGAGAAGCTTTCATGGCAGCACCCTATAGTGATGATTTAAGACAGAAAGCAGTGAGTGCCGTAGAGCGAGGGGAGAAAAAAAGCCATGTCTG
>NZ_JADBUP010000047.1:0-26404 GCF_020245605.1 Microcystis sp. M061S2
AGGAGTCTGGGGGTGATTATTTTGAGGCAGAAAGACTCCATCGAGACGAAAGGAAAGTTGTTTGACTTCCACTGAGTCAAAGCGGTAGTTATTGGCTTCGCTGATAGGGAGTTGAATTAATTCAAAGAAGATAGAGGGGAAAGATTGAAAGAGTTGATAAAAAATCGTGTCAGTTTTCATGCTTTTATTTCTGAACTTCCCCCTAGGAATATACTAGCTATGGCTAAAAGTCTTACAGAGCCTGAGTTAAAAATTAATTTTTTAGTATTTCTGTATGGAGGAAGTCCGAGAATACTGACTCCTAACGACCGACTCCTAACCCCCAAAGTTTTTCAGCAGACCCTAATCATATATTGGCCTCAAAAACGGGACAATAGCCTTCGGCAACCACTTTAAAACCGTAGAGGGGAGAAGCGGGATTCCAACAGCGCTGACTTTTGTAGTGGACACAGACACGACAGCAATCCATCTCCTCTAAAGCTTTGGTGATGCGATTAGGACTCTCGCTTAATAATTCCCGTTGGGAGACTCCCCGCAATAATAATTCTTCCCCTTGCCAGCGAGCTTCCACCAGTCCCGTATCCGCGAAATTACTCCACCGGGGATCCCGGGTGATCGACTCTGGTAAAGTGATAGTGATGATCGAGTCCGATTCATTTAATTCTCCCTCATAGTGACTGGGGGCCGGGGGTGTCGGTTGCATAAAGCGATCGCCAATAGGCAATTCTACCAGGGTTCCCACGGCCGGAGAATGGAGTTGATAACGGCTTTGTAATTCTTCTAAACTGGTCAAATCCGCTAGATATAGGGGCGAGCCATGGACGAACATGATATGCTGTGGTCGCAGGTTATGGATCAGTTGGGTGGTGTTGCGACTATCGCTATGTTCGGCCAGTAGATAGGTTTCTTGGCTAATTAATCCCGAACGCTGTGCCGCTTTTAATCGGGGATTCTCCAGGTTGATATCGTGCAGGTGTTGGGGAGCTAACATTAACCAAGGTTTATCCCCTTGCAGATATTTACTCACCTCCTCTAGGCGATCGATTAGTAAAATGATCGGAGTGGTTCCCCCTAGAGGTGTCGGTTTTTCTGGCAACCTTCGCAACCGGGGACAGATGCGCTCATCCCAAAATAAGGGCTGATGTTTGGCAAAATTCTGGACAGATGCGGGAAATTGTGGTAAAATTTCTAGGTAGGCATCGCAAGCTTTAGCGATCTTGCCCCCAACCCAGATATCAATGTCGCGGCCTGTGAATTGGTGGTGCGATCTCAGTAATTTTAAAATTTCTTGACCCAATCCCAAAGCGGGGACGGGTAGTAAGACATTTTGCCCCTCAGCGATCGCATGATAGATGCGATTCATCAACTGTTTTTCCTGCTGTCGTCGGTGGGGATGGCGTTCGGTGCCGTAACTGCCTTCAATAATCAGCACATCGGGGGATATTCCCCGCAGCAGATCGATCGATAATCCTTCCACCAGTTGAAAATTAGACAGGGAAAAATCGCCGGTATAGAGGACCTTATAGGTGCGTTTGGGGGTTTTGTAGGTGAAGAGAACCACGGCAGCCCCGGGTAGGTGGCCGGCCGGAAAAATCTCGACGGTGAGATCATCAAAGAGAGTGATCGGCGATCGCCATGGCCAACCCTGACAGAAACTGCCGATTTCCTCGACAGAATCGGGCCATTGTAGGGGCAGCAGTTGTACTGTCACCTCACTGGCATAAACTGGCAATTGGGGATAGGTCTGATGGAGAGCCATTAACCCACGGATGTGATCGCTGTGGGCATGACTACAGAACACCAGATCCACGGGTGGTTTTTTGTTTTGGGTCAGGGGTTGCATATCGGCCAAACCGCAATCTAAAAGTATGCGATAGGGACCGATTTTCAGGAGGAGACAAACCCCTTCCGACGCGTGACCGACACCAAAAGGTAAACAGGATAAAAGGGATTTTGACCCCCAGACGGCAGTAGAGCGTTGAACCATGGCAACCCTGATTATGATGACTGGTTAGTGAGCGGAACCATTGCCATCGTAGTTATCGCTATCGTAAAAACCGTTGCGGGTGCCGAAAAAGAGACAAGAGACGGTGAATACAGCCGTTAATGCCAACAAGATTAATTTGATGTCCATATAATTAGTGCAACTCCTCAGAGGGTATCTCCCCTCATACTAACCCAACTTTTTCGGTTGTTAGCAGCTAGGTTTCGGGTTTGACCATCGGCGCTCAACCTCTTTTAATAATCCAACTTACCAGTAATTTGTGATGATTTCATCAAAAACTACTGATAATTGTCGAAAAAGTTAGCATCTTTTGTCATAATAGTCAAGAAAAATTAACAAAAATTTAGCCTGACTTTAAATTCTCCTTTGCTAAAGTGCGACGTAATGATAGGTGTCAATTGTCTCTTTTAGACATGAGGCAAAAGCAAACAAGTTATTCATTTTGATTCAGATTAGCTCAATTCAATTATAGTTGAATTTTACTAGGAGTTTTCGATTAGAGTTGAAGGCTATTTAATCAGATTATAAACTTAATTAAGGTTGATTAAAATTAAAGTTTGTTAAACTTGGCTAAGTCATTGGTCTTTTCCAGAAGAGGATAACGAATTGCTGTTTGATCGACTAGACTAGATAAATACTCATAAGTGTGACGAAGTTCATAGGCATTATCATCACTTTTTGCTTGGTTACACTGCCAGCAGACCAGTTGTAAATTGTCAAAATCAAACATTTTTTCGGGACAGCGGGCTTTATTAATTATATGATCGATAGTGACATAATTGGGATGAAAAAATATCTGATTGATTTGATTAATAACTTTTTCCCCTTGAGAATTATTATATTCGTAACCCCTTTTGATAGCTTCTGACTGGGAAGAAGTTTTAAATTCTTCGCCATGTTTCATCTTTTTGCCACAAAAAGGACAGGGTTTTTCTTTGGCCATTATTCGATATTGATTCGGGCTAATTAATCCTTTTTGGGGATGTTCGATAACTGCTAGATGTTGATTAGCATTCCAGATTTCTGCAATTTCATCGGAGCTATATAATTGAGACAACTTTGATTTTGATATTTTAGTCATGGCAGTACATAATAATCATAATAAGGGATATTTAGCCGAAGCTTTATCTGCTATTTCATGCAAATTTTTCGAGATTTTTTCTAACTCTTGTTTTCCTTCTTCAGATATTTTTTTAGCTTTTTCAGACTCAATAATGGCTAAATCAATGGCTTTGACAAGATTTCCCTTATTTAATTCATGCTCAAATAAACTGACAACTTTATAAGTATTATTTTTAAAATCCTGAAGAAGCTCCCAAGAGCTTTTAACCTTCCCCCAGCCGCTATTATAATAGCCCTTTTTTCTCGCTTGTCTTTGTTGCTCTAGGGAAAGGCGATGAAATAGTTCACTATTTCTTTTTTGCCATTGGCGATAGTTCATTTCTTCTAGTAAATTCATGGCTTCAGTTCCTGGTCATCGGCAAAGTAACGAGTGATTTCTTGCCACTTTTTATCGCCATAGTTATTAATAATATACTTTTTAATATCCCCCAGTTGTCTTCGTAGTTTATCATTAGTTTTTTCCAGAGATTCAACTGTAGAGATGGCTCGCTCTTTTATTTGTGTAATCCCATCCTGTTGTTGCTGAATAGTATTTTTTAGATCGCTCACCGCTAGATTATAACTGTCTTTATGAACTAATTCCTTTTCTAGTAAAGCCTGTTGACGTTCCTGGCCAGTTTTAGATAGACTAGCCTTTAACCATTGACCTAAACGATAAATCTCAGATTGATCAAAATCTAATAAATCTTGACGTAACTGCTCTAACTTTTGTAGCAATTCATTAACTTTTTCTTGCCAATAACTGACTTCTTGTTTAAGCTCAACATTCTGGTTGTATAAATTCTGATTACTTTTTCCTAACTGTTCAATTTTGCCCGCGTGTCTGGATATTTGCAGGGACTGATTTGAATTAACTTTGGCTCTCTCATTGCGTTCTTGTATGATAATCTGGAACAATTCCGCCGCTACAGGATCATCAAGATGTTCTACAATCCATTCTAGATGACGTGCTTTTAACCTATCGCTCAAATAGCCCTTGATTTCTATATGTTGTTCTTTCAATAGGGCTAGATTAGATTTAATGGTCATGACCGTAATTCTGACTTTAGTAAACTATCCATAGTTATTTTAGTACAAGTATAAGCTTTTGGAAAAAAGCAATCTTATCGGTCATGGTAGTTGTGCCTGTCTCTGGGAATCAACTCGGACTGACGAAAGAAACAAAGGAAAATGGAAATTTTACCGATCTAGGGCTGGCCTTTGCTATAAGTGAGCTATATAGCGCCTCCTTGGCTAGTGAGGAAATTCTCAAACGCTAAAGCTGAGAGCTTACCGCTATAACTAAGCACACGAATCACCCAGACAGAGAAAATATCATGCGTATCGCTCACGATGTCACCGAATTGGTTGGCCGCACTCCTTTAGTACAATTGAATCGGATTCCCCAGGCGGAGGGCTGTCTTGGCCGAATTGTGATGAAATTAGAAGGGATGAATCCCGCTGCTTCCGTCAAAGACCGCATTGGCACTCACATGATTAATAGTGCCGAAAAAGCGGGTTTAATCAATCCAGAAACCACGGTTTTAGTGGAACCCACCTCTGGCAATACGGGAATTGCTCTAGCGATGACTGCGGCAGCTAAGGGTTATCGCTTGATTTTAACTATGCCGGAAACGATGAGTTTAGAGCGCCGGGCGATGTTAAAAGCCTACGGTGCTACCCTAGAACTTACCCCCGGTTCCCAAGGCATGAAAGGGGCAATTTTACGCGCTCAGCAAATCGTCGATAGTATCCCAGGCGCTTATATGTTGCAACAATTTCGCAACCCTTCTAACCCGGAAATTCACCGTCTCACCACTGCTGAGGA
This sequence comes from Microcystis sp. M061S2, assembly GCF_020245605.1. NCBI lineage: Bacteria > Bacillati > Cyanobacteriota > Cyanophyceae > Chroococcales > Microcystaceae > Microcystis > Microcystis sp. M061S2. The sequence continues at coordinate 4,935 of NZ_JADBUP010000047.1, forward strand.
AATTTGGCAAGATACGGAGGGACAGGTAGATTTTATTGTTGCGGGTGTGGGTACTGGTGGCACGATTACGGGAGTCGCTGAAGTGATTAAATCGCGTAAACCTAGTTTTCAAGTAGTCGCGGTGGAACCTTTCAATAGTCCGGTGATTTCTGGGGGTAATCCCGGTCCCCATAAAATTCAAGGTATCGGTGCGGGTTTTATTCCCGAAGTTTTACGCACAGAGCTGATTGATGAGGTAATTACTGTCAGTGATGAGGAAGCTTTTCAATTTGGTCGTCGTCTGGCAAAAGAGGAAGGGTTGCTTTCGGGGATTTCTTCCGGTGCCAATCTTTGTGCGGCGATTCAACTGGCCCAACGACCGGAAAATGAGGGTAAATTAATTGTGGTGATTCAGCCTAGTTTCGGGGAACGTTATCTGAGTACACTGATGTTCCAAAATATCGAGGAGCGCGAGTTAACTTTGGTGTAAAAAAATATCGTCTTCAGCCTCTAGCGGTCAACATTTAGCCTTAGCTTTAACTATAGCAGTTATCTTCTTGGTGGGGTAGGATTCAGTTATCAGTTATCATACTAAATCCAGTTATTAAAAACTGATTATTTATTCTCCCTTTTGCCTCTCCTCATAAGTAGCCTATACTTAACGGATTTATTATCAGATGTGAGTTTTCAGTTCACTGATTACTGTTTACTGTTCACTGATTTGAGGACGGATTTTCTCACCTGTAGGGGTATTTGTAAAGGTTGCGGTTTGATTGCTTCTTTGCTGGCAAAATTATCGAGTAAAGCCGAACGCACTTGTGCATCGGTTTCTCGCGAGAGAAGATAACGGAAGTATTCTTGGCATTGTTCTCGACGACTGGGGGAAAGTTGCATTTCACTTAAACGTCGGACTGCCATTAAGCGCATTAAGGGATCATTGACGGTTAATTTTTCTAACCAGCGATCAAAGTTTTTGGACTCATTTTGACCGCGATGGTCGAGAAAATGCCATCCTAGCAGGATTAAAGTCAAAACCGTGCCAAATCCTTGCAAAATTGAGGCCAGGGCCAACCAGCGATTTTCGGCATAGGTCCAAATGGCGACAGCGAGATAGGTGGCTAAACTGCCCAAACCGCCAGAGACTACCGCTAAAGTTAATTTACCGCTATCGGCGCTGAAAAAAGCACGCCCCCACAGCCACAGCGATGGCCAGTTTTGACCCTGGAGATGGTAAACTCCAATCATCGCCCCCACCCCGGTTAAAGTGGCCAAAACTAACTGCCAATTCCACGTCCAGAGGATCAAAAAACTAGCACAAGCTGCCGCCCATGTCAAGAATTGACGGGTTTTTTTTGCCGCGAGAGTTTTCATGACTCGACGCTGCAGAGCGGGGGAAAAATAGGGAGGAAGGCGGAATACTGAAGACACGGGAAGTTTTTCACTGAGGGTTTGATGATCACTATAGCCTGTTCTCAGGCAGACAGATCATTTTTCTTGGTAAAAATCCTTGTAGGAAAAGAGCGCAGTGCTAGGGTGGGCTAAAATTGCGATCGAGAATCGGCTAAAGTTCAGATTGGCGAGCTTAGGTGTTAAGATGGTTTGCAATCAAACTCAACTTTTTTTATTAGTAAATAGCTCAACAATATTCTGTAAACTTATATACATAACTCTAAAGAAATGTATTAATTTTAAGTCTTTAGGGCAGTAAATTCTGATCAATAATCTAGAGTGTTAAGTATAAGTACCGCATCTAATTTTACCTAGTCACGCCAGCTATCTAACTCATCTATATCACTTCCGAACAGGGTTAGAAATTCCTTTGTCTCGGTTGAGTCTTGCGGGAATTTTACCTCAAGGAAAATCTTGATAATTTTGAGTCATGATTCACTAGAATCCTCAAATATTTCGTAAACTGGCGAGTTTTAAGAAACCTAGGAGGTTCATCGCTATGAAAAGCCGTCTTATTGTTTGTTGTGATGGAACTTGGCAAGATTTAGGACAAGGTTATCCTACCAATGTTGTCAAAATGGTGCAAGCTATCACACCACTTGATGATAGTAAGGGCAATCCCATCCGTCAAATCATCTATTATGACGAAGGGATTGGGACAAAACAATCTAATGCCGAGGTAACTGATACTTTAATTAAAATTGCTGGAGGTGCTTTAGGCATTGGCATGGATCATAAGATTGAGGATGCCTATCGTTTTCTGTGCTTAAACTATCAACCTGAAGATGAAATTTATCTCTTTGGGTTTAGTCGGGGAGCTTACACTGTACGCTGTTTAGCTGGGTTAATTTATAATTGTGGTTTGTTGTATCGGGAATTTATCCGACAAATTCCCAAAGCCTACGAAATTTACCGAGAAAAACAAGACCCAAATAACGCACCTAACGGTAAAAATGCCATTGATTTCCGTAATAAGTATGGACGACGGGTTCCCATTAAGGCCTTATGCTGTTGGGATACGGTTGCTTCTTTAGGTATCCCCGATATCGTTCATTCTCTGCATTTAGATGAAAAGTTCAACGAACGTTATCGCTTTTATGATTCGACCATCAATCCCACAATTGAAAAGGCGTTTCATGCAGTTGCTATTGATGAAATTCGTAAGGTCTTTGATGTAACACTAATGCGTCCCCATTCTACCCAGATCAGACAACAAAAAGAACAGGTGGTTCAAGTTTGGTTTCCGGGGGGTCATGGTTGTGTTGGTGGAGGTTCTCAGGAAGAATCTGGCCTATCCGATGGGGCTTTATTGTGGATGATGGAACAAGTCGAAGCCTTGGGTTTGGCCTTAGATAAAAGTTATATTCAACATGAAGTTCATCCCAATTGTAGTGCGCGTTTTGATAATACGTCAAAATGGCCATTTAATGTAGCGGGAACAGCACCTCGTCAGTTTGAAGGGGATGTTAGCAATTTGCATGAAAGTGTTAAAAATCGCTGGACAGACCTGAATGTTAATCCCCCTTATAAACCCGCTATTCCCGAAATTCAAATGATCCTTGAGAAAGAGCTTGGTGCTTTGAGAAAGAAAGAAATCGTCTCTGTTTAGCACTTCTCTCCCTCAAAAATGTCGCTTTCACTTTACTTACATAAACACTCATAATCTGACCTAATTAGGAGGATTTGCCATGAAAGTATCACAAAACTGTATCGATATAATCAAAAAATGGGAAGGTTGTAAGCTTACCGCTTATAAATGTCCTGCTGGCGTTTGGACAATTGGGATTGGAACAACTTGTTATCCTGATGGACGGCCCGTGAAACCAGGGGACAAGATTACCGATCAACAGGCGGAAGGCTTCCTTGTCCATGAATGTGAGGAAAAAGCCAAAGCTGTGGATAAATTGGTAAATGTTGATCTTCATCAAAATCAGTTTGACGCTTTAGTTTCCTTTGCTTATAACGTAGGCATCGGAGCTTTTCAAGACAGTACCTTACGACGTAAACTGAATGAGAAGGATTATGAGGGGGCTGCCAATGAATTTAAACGTTGGAATAAAGCAACAGTTAACGGAGTACAAGTTGTGCTTGATGGGTTAACGAATCGCCGTAAAGATGAGGAAGCTTTATTCCGTAAAAATGATAGTTTTGGAACTCCTATTGAGCTTGAAGTCTCTCCTGAACATTCTGTAACTTGGTTGAAAGGATATTTAGATGGGGGAAATACAGTAGTTGTTGCCTACAATGATCAACAAGTGGTAGAGGTTGTTAAACTAGAAACCCATCTTAAAGATGATTTGATCGATCTGTTGCAACAATATCCCAATGCTCGGAATTTTCATCTTGCCGAACCTGGGAGTCCTATTCCGCAAGCTACACAAATTGTATTCGCAGGTCGTAATCAGACACTTTCTCTAGTGGAAAATCCACCTCAATTAAATCGAGGACTGTTACTGAAAGGCATGAGTGATGAAGATGCCCCCGGTTATGACATCCGAGAAATGCAGGAACGCTTAAAAGATTTAGGCTATTACCAGAAAGAATTGGATGGTATCTTTGGCAGTGGCACGGATGAGGCGGTCAGAAAATTCCAAGCTGACGTTTTTGGTCACTCCGAAGCAGATGGGAAAGTCGGACCAAAAACTTGGGCTAAATTGTGGGGAGAAGAAACAACACCCCCACCTACTCCTCAACCTGCTCCCGGAACTTATCTCCGACTGACTAAAACCAACCAGAAAGACGGTGATGGTTTATATATTCTCATTTTGGAATATATCAAGAATGGACAGGTAAAAGATCATCTTAAAGTTTGCTCTGGACAACGGAGTAAACAACTTTTCCGCACCGGTTCTCAAAGTGTATCAGGTTCCATGGAACCGCTGCCTGAAGGTAAATGGTACATTAATGACATTCTCTGGGCAGGTGGCAAAGATAAATATGGCCCGACTGTTTTTAGTAATGGTCTGGGTCCAGTGACTACCCCTATCAAATATGTCGGACCGAATTCCACACGGCGAAGTGCTATTGAAATCCATATTGATTGGAATGGAAAATATTGTGATGGTCCCTGTCCAGGAACGGCAGGTTGCCTTGGTATCTACGATATTGCTGACTACAAAAAATTAGTTAGTTGGCTACGAGATACTAATCCCCATGATCTATATGTAGATTGGGGCTTAGGAACTTGTCCTCAACCTCAATAATAACTCACTCAAGGGTGATCATAATGATCTTTCATAGTGATCACCCTACTCTTTTTTGATTCGGTGATTTACTCACGAACAATGTACAAACTTTTACTGGCATCAGCCTTACAACAGGTAATGCAAAACACAAATCTCCCTATAATCATAGACTCAAAACTAATCTGGAACGATACAGGAATTAATCTTGTCGCTGGACAAGAATATCATTTTCAAGCAACAGGTCAATGGACAGACTGGACAATTACCTCTAATGCTGATGGTTATGAAAGTCCTAATTTCTTGCTGAAACTATGTGAAGGACTACGACGAATGCCTAATTCACGTTGGTTTTCAATGATTGGTTCAATTGATAAAGATCAAGATAGTTTCTTCCTCATCGGCACAAATAAACAGTTTATAGCCCCAAAAACAGGACGGCTTTACTGCTTTGCTAACGATGTGATCATCGCCTATGGCAATAATCGAGACAGCATCCAACTCACTGTAACTTCCTTAACTTGACAAGTCGGACTTAAAAGCCTTGAATTTAACCTTTGGCTAGGCCGGGAGTGGCTTAACCATCTACCACCTCTTGATTTCAGGCTATATATCTTAATTTCATATCCCCCAGAGTCTCAGAAGATCGATAAGCATAATCATCTCGATATCGTTAAAAATCACTAATTACTGTTGACTAACTCCTGCTTAATTACTCGATAATTTTGATGGGCAAGGGGTAAAGTAAACCAAAACTGTGAGCCAATCTGGGGGGTACTTTTTACTCCAATTCTCCCGGAGTGAGCCTCGATAATTTGCCGACATTGGTAGGAACCTAAACCGATTCCCGTTAGGTGTTGATTATGAAGATTTCTTACATATAAATGGAAAAGATGTTGACATTGTTCTTCGTCCATGCCAATGCCATTATCGCTTAAAGTGCAGTAGAGCATATCTTGGTCAATACGAGCATCTAAAGCTAATTGAATCGGTGGAGGATTATGTTTTAAGGCATTATTTAATAATTGTTCAAAAACACTTCTTAGCTGACAAGGATCGGCATCAATAGCGGGTAAGTTATCGGGGAGAAGATTAATAAAAGTAGCTTGGTATAAATCAAAATCTTTTTGCCAATCTTTGAGCCAAATTTTCACCTGTTCTTTTAAAGATAGAGGTTGACGATGCAAGATTAAAGGCCGTTCTTCAGCAAAATGATTTTCTGATAAAGCATTAATTAAAGTTAATTGTCGATCACAACTACGCACCACCTGATCGAGCATTGCTCGCGAGATAGTTACTTTTTCTGTTTGCCGACACTGTAAATTTTTTAATAACATCATTAATCCCATAATCGAAGTGCGGAGATCGTGGGATACTGCCTGTAAAAAAACCGTTTTCATTTCGTATAAACGCTGAATTTCTCGGACTTTTTCCCGCAGTTCCAGGGTTCTGGCTGCCACTTCCTGTTCTAAATTATTATTCAAGCTTTGCACCCTCTGATATAGTTGCGCTTGGCCGATAGCGATACAAACTTGGGTGGCTAACTGTTCTAATAATTTGACCTCGCTTTTTTGCCAATGACGGGGATGGGAATATTGATGGACAACTAAAGCACCTAAATGTTGATTATTAACCGTTAGAGGTAAAACTAAAGAGGATTTAACTTGCAGGTATTCGTAATAACCCTTGAGAGTGGGCAGAGTTTGCACCTTAGCGGTATTATCGGCAATAATTAACTTATCTAAAGAAAATAATTGTCCCAATTCTTCTAGTAATTCTGGTTCGGGAAACCAACCCATGAGCGGGGGAATCTGGGGACGACGGGACTCGGCGATTACCTTGGCCCAACCCCCCTCTTGACAGTGACCAATATAGACTTGGTCGGCATCGAGAAAATTTCTAATTTCCTCAACAATGGTATTCAAAACCTGATCTATATCTAAAGATTGATGGACTTTTAAAGCAACTTGTGTTAATAAATGTTCTCGTTCTAAAGTTTCATTTAAAGCTCGATCGATCTGTTGTCTTTCGGTAATCGCCGCCGATAAAAACAGAGAAGTTGACATGACAATGACTAAAAAGATTTGTAAGATCAGGACACCTCTGGTATAATCGGGAGCCTGTAGGATAAAAGGGCTGATTCCCCCAGCTAATCCCATCAAAGCTAAAATAGATACTAAAAAATTCGCTATTACCGCTCCCCAAGTCTGAAAACGCATGGCGGCCCAAACCACAAAGGGAAAAGGCAGATATTCGAGGTACTGCACCATACTCCAATCGGGGTTAAGAAAATTTGGTTGATCACCAAAAACCACGGAAGTCACCACCGTTAGCAAACTCAGACAAAGTAAGGCCTCGCCAAGGCGTTGGGGTTGCCGTGGTTCTCGCAGGGAGTGATGATTGAAGAAAAAACGCAACAGCAGCGGCGTGGTCATTAAGATTCCCGTACTATCTCCGAGCCAGATAATGCCCCAAGACTGTCCAAATTGTCGCCAATCCCAAGTATTTAGCCAACTACGGGCAAAAGTATCGATAGTGGCATTGACTGCCGAGGCTAATAGGGCCGCTAAAAATACCAGTAAAAGGATATCGCGAATACGCTGTAAAGTGGCGGAAAATCTCAGATAATGCAGGAATTGCGCCCCTAACAGAGCCGATAAACTGCTCCCGAGCGCCGAAAATAGGGCTATGGGCCAACTGGCCCCTAAAAAGAAGGTAAGAAGCAAATCACCGATAAAAACGCCTAAAACTAGCCTTTTTCCCCCTAAAAAAACAGCAGTTAAGCCAATACCAGCACTCATCCAAATCGGGGAAGGTCGCAACCCTAAATTTAAGCAGAGATAGCCTAGCCAACCAACACCCAGATAAACTAGGGCAACAAGCACAATTTTAGACCGATCTGATGAAATCTGTAGCATTTTCAGTTATCAGTTATCAGTTATCAGTTATCAGTTATCAGTTATCAGATTTGAGTTCTAAGTGAGCAGTATGTATTAAGCGAGCAGTATTAAATAGTAGTTTCCCACTGTCTTTTCACTGATTACTGATTACTGTTTACTGATCACTGGTCACTGATCACTGATCACTGATCACTGGTCACTGAATCACTGTTAATCTATCTCCAGATTGCCTAAACTAGGAGTAGTTCTGCCTCATGCAGATGGGTGAAAACCGTACATTTTCCCGTTAGGAATCAAAGATCATGCGGATTTTAATTGTTGAAGACGATCCTTTAATGCAGTTAGGTTTAGAACAAGCACTTAGTGAACAGCCGGATTTTGAGATTGTCGGTCAAGCTAGTGATGGTCTAGCGGGGGTACAATTAGCCCTATCCCTACGGCCGGATTTAGTGGTCATGGACATCGGTTTACCCCGTCTCGATGGCATTGCGGCAACTAAACAGATTAAGGAGGGTTTAGCTAATGTTCATGTGGTCATGCTCACTTCCCACACTCTGCAACAGGAAGTGATCGCGGCGCTGGCTAGTGGTGCTGATGCCTATTGTATCAAGGGAGCGAGTCTCGATCGCCTTTTGGCCGCCATTGAAGCGGCCAAGGACGGGGCCACCTATTTAGACCCCCAAATTGCTCGTTTAGTCATGGATAATCTCAAACCGCCGGCAGTGCAACCTCATGCCAATCTAGCACTTTTATCGGAGCGAGAAATGGAGGTTTTAAAGTTAATTGTCGAGGGCAAAAGTAACGCTGAAATCGCCGAACAACTTTATTTAAGTACCAATACGATTAAAACCCATGTGCGGGGAATTATGAATAAATTAGCCGTGGACGACCGAGTACAAGCGGCCGTAATTGCCCTGCGATCGGGTATTGTTTAAGGAGAAAATGGCGATTTACTTATCCCCTATTCGATGCTTCTCTAATCACCTCTAAAACCTCTGAAGCATGGGAAATAGTCGGGACGTGACCGGATGCCAAAACCACTGTCTTTGCTCCCATTCTCTCGGCCAAATTAAACTGTAATTCTGGGGGTACGGCTTGATCTTGACTAGAGACAATATACCAATTCGGCGCAGCTAGGTCATCGGCTAGAGAAGTGAGAGGATTTTGCACTGTGATCGCTGCGTATCCTTCGGCTAATAACTGGCAGTTATCTGATTATAACTAGAACCATCAGCCCAAAAATCGTGAACCAAAACAATATTGTTAATTCTGTTCATAATATCTCTTACAAAACTCGAATTACTGTTAGAATAGGGAAAGCCGTTTACAAAACGATACAAACCTCAAGCCTTAAACACTTCCTCAATTCTTAGGGGTTAGAATACGGGAAGACCTTTACAAAACTATACAAACTCATGACCGTTGCTTACCCTCGTAAATTCAAGAAGACGATGAGCGCTCGCGACATCATGAAGCGGGTCATTAGCGATCGCGAAATTCATCTTGTCACCCTCAACCGCTACCGCTACAACGAACAACGTAGCTGTAAAGACCTCACCGAACTGATCGAAACCTTAGACGGACAACCGAAAGAACTGATCCAGGATCTTTCCCACCACGTTGCCGATGAGGCCCGCCATGCCTACTGGTTAACCGATTTATTGATCGAATTGGGGGCCGATGTGGGGAAACCGCCGGGGTTGTCCTATATCGATGAATTTGAACGTCTTCTCGATCAAGATCAATTCCAAGGCGAAGAACAAAGGGAAGATGGACTGATTGCGGCCCTAGCGGCAATTAACGTCACGGAAAAACGGGGATGCCAATACTTTGCCGCCCATATCTATGCCCTCAAAGCAGGGGAACAAACCCCAGAAAATCTGAAAATTCAGGAAACGATCGCCAAAATTTTTCCTGAAGAAGCGGGTCATGTGCGTTGGGGCAATCGTTGGTTAGCCAAAATTGCCCAAAAAAGCCCCGAACATCGGCAAAAAGTCGAAAAAGCGAAGGCCAAATACTCAGCGATCGAACAGGCCGCCTATGAATCGGGTATGGATATCACCCTGGGGGCAGAATTGCGCCGCGTCGGTCATTTAATGGAAATCGCCGCCACTATGCCGCTTTGGGAACGTCCTCAATATCTGATGGAACGTTTACCCCAAACCCTTCTCGACCCGAAATTGCAATTATTCCGGGTAGAAGCGGCGCAAAAAGCCTGGAATCGTGATCCACAAATGTTTATGGAACGCTTTTTGCCGATGTTTTTTAATGCAGACGGCAATATCGGCAAAAAAGAGAAAGTCAACTAATTTAATCTTGATTTTCAGAAGCAATCATTCAGCGATCGCCGAAGAAATGTTAATCGAGGATCGAGAAAATCAGCTATTGTTTTAAATAGGGGTGAGTTCTCAGCTTTAGGGCCGGAGAATCACCACTTTTTTACTGTTTATTTTAGCTTTTCTTTTTTGGATTATGCGTCTTTTAGCTGCCTTCGATCGCTATCCCGATAGTGTATCGTTAACCCTAGAACCAGTAGCCACCGACTCGCAAAAATTTGATTTATATTTAACTTTACACCTACAAGCTCAAATTCAATCTCTCCTCGGCGGGGAAATTAAATGGGGACTAAAAGGAGGAAAATTAGATTTTGTTTTAGTTAATTGTCACCTAGTACCTAATCCTCTTTCTAGTCAAGAGTTATACATAAATCGTATTAATAATCATCAATGGCGGTTATCCTTCAAAAGTCCTCAGTCAATATTTACAGGAGCGATCGAAAGGATTAACCTAGTAACCGTCAGTGTCGAGGAAGAACCTTATCATCTGACGGTGCAATTTTCGCTGACAGCTGCCGATATCTGTATCACGGAAACATCGGGATTATGGAAACACGATATAAGTCCCAATAAACATAGTATTTTAGAGCGAAAGTTAGCATTTTTCCTGATGGAAAATCAATTTGATGCTTTTTTGAGTCGTATTTCTTTGGGTTCATCGCAGGTAGAATTAGATACTGTTCTAGTTGAACCGAAAGCGGCAGCCTCAGAAAATTTAGAGAAATTGCCAGCACAAATCGAGGCAGTTTATGCTTCTGTTAGTGATGATTTTCTGGAATTAGTCCAATTAGCTGAACTCGATCCCCTAACGGATTTTACTGGGGCAAATCTCCTAGCAGCGGAATTAAGTGGTATATCTTTAGGCATGGCCAATCTCTATCAAGCGAATCTGCGGGGGGCCAATTTAACCGATGCTGATTTAAGTGAAATTAACGGCAGTCATGCTACTTTTAGGGGAGCGGATTTAAGCGGAGCCTTATTAGCTAATGCCGATTTAAGTTATGCTGATTTTTACCGTTCTAGTTTGGCTTTAGCTAATTTAATTGGCTCCAATTTAGAAGGAGCTAATTTAGTTGAAGTCAACATCACTCAAACGAATTTTAGCGGGGCAAAAGTGAAGGGAACAAAGTTTGCCGATAACGTGGGTATGACCGAGGAATTAAGGGAAAATTTACGCTTGCGCGGGGCTTTCTGCGATTAGTCAACTATTAAGCTTCTATGGTAAATTGATAGGATTCCTGCCAAGTATTGCCGAGCATTTCTTCGTTTTCTTCTTGATAATCCTGGTAAACTTTGCCTATTTTTTGACCTACATAGCTATCTTGATCACACCTATTGATCAAGGAAATATTAATTACTTTCTTCTCAAATCTTGTCTCTCCTCATACATTCATTTTTTCTCATTCCCTACGCCTAATTATTATCATTCAAAGATGGGTAAATTAGTATTTATGTCAAGTTTTTAACAATTTTTCTGGAAAAAAGTTTAAATTATTTTAAGTAATTTGTCAGTTTATTAAAATCTATGTCAAAATGTGATCACTAAACTGTTCCGCAGTTCCGGCGTTCCCGAAAACCAGAGACTTCCTACTGCTATAGCTAAAAATTGAGTTTAGTATCAAGGAAAACTAGAATTGTCTATGAACACATTTACTCCCCATCAAATTGTTAGTTTATTCTGCAAAAATCGAACTTTATACGGAGAAGTAATTCAGGTGATCGAAAGTCGTTCGGCTCTTTGGGTGCGTCCTCTTTGGTTAATTGTAGCCGATAATTTTGAGACAATTGATGTGCGGGAAGGTTCCGATTTAATCCTGCCGATGGACTTATTTAACCCGGGCTTAGATACGGAAGTTTTACCCCTATTCTCCCAAGCAACTAAAGATAATTATATCGCCAATATTTCCTATCCTCTCCAGGAATTTGTGCAGCAAGTTTGTCAAAGTTATCCCGAATATTTTCAGAAAAATCTATGATTGATGAAGGTTACGTTAAATACAATTGTACTTGGATTCCTGACCGTCCCTTAATAAGCTCAGAGATTGCAGAATTAAATTATTGGCGCAATCGCCTCTATCAACTGGGATTAATCGGTCAATACGATAACGGAATCGGTTTTGGGAATGTGAGTCAACGAGGGAAAATAGACAAAGAAATCATTATTTCTGGCACTAACACCGGGGGGATTCCAGTATTAAATGAATCCCATTACACCACAGTTATAGACTACGATTGGAGAGAAAATCGGGTCACTTGTCGGGGAACAATTGCCGCTTCTTCAGAAACCTTAACTCATGGAGCAATTTATGAAGCGAATCCCCAGATTAATGGGGTGATTCATATTCATCATCGCCCCCTGTGGCAAAATTTAATGTATCGAGTGCCGACCACTCAAGAAAATATCGCCTATGGAACCCCAGAAATGGCCGCAGAAATTATCCGTTTATGTCAAGAAGAGCGTCTAGAGGAGCAACAAATTTTAGTGATGAGTGGTCATGAAGAAGGAATTATCGCCTTTGGGCAAGATTTAGCAAAAGCGGGCAACTTATTATTATCCTATTACCAGCAATCTCAATCATCTTGAAATTGACCTCCTTTCCAACTCACCGCCAGGGAGACAAAAGTGGTTTTGATTTAGTCGTTTTCATGTTAACTTATTCTGTAGATTTTCGTTTTTAAGGAATGCCATCGTGATCAACATCTTCTATCATCTATCTGTCTCGATCGACTTTTCGCCTCTTACCAATGTCTTGATGACTATTTCCGAGCAAGACGTGGATATCATCGGCAATGTCCAGAAAGCCTTCTCAAATTTCGTCAAAACTGGGCAAGCATTGGCCCTATTAATCGGTTTCATTGCCGGTTATATGTTTCGAGGTTTTACTTCTTATTAGCTTTTCGCCTATGGGCATTCAGCCAGAGCGAGCAATTCTTGCTATTCTTATGTTTGTAGGGTTGGAGATTTTTCTAACCTGAAGCGGTAATGCTATCAGCGCCGGATTATTCCCCAAAATTGTCCAGCATATTTTGGTTAACTTTATCCACAATCATCTAACGAAAACAGTGACAGCAAAGAAAACTTGGAGCGATCGCTTTGAAGGTAGTCTCCATCCTACGATCGTAGAATTTAACGCCAGTATTGGCTTTGATATCGAATTAATCGAGTACGATCTCACCGGATCGATCGCTCACGCTAAAATGCTCGCCTATACGGGTATTATCAGCCCCGAAGAAGCAGATAGTCTCGTCTCTGGATTGGAACAAATTCGTCAAGAATACCGCACCGGCAACTTTAACCCCGGCATCGATCAAGAGGACGTGCATTTTGCCGTGGAACGTCGTTTAACCGAGATTGTGGGAGATGTGGGCAAAAAACTGCACACGGCCCGTTCGCGCAACGATCAGGTAGGAACGGATATACGTCTGTATCTTAGACAACAAATTGATGATATTAGGCAAGAAATTCGCAATTTTCAGCAAGCTTTAGTCAATCACGCTGAAAACCATCTGGAAACCCTGATCCCCGGTTATACCCACCTACAGCGCGCCCAACCGATTAGTTTAGCCCATCATCTCCTAGCTTATTTTCAAATGGCCGAACGGGATCACCAAAGATTAGGGCAAATTCGCGCCAGGACTAATATTTCGCCCCTAGGATGTGGCGCTTTAGCGGGGACGACTTTTCCGATTGATCGTCATTACAGCGCCAATTTACTCGATTTTGAGCAGGTGTATAACAATAGTCTCGATGGAGTTAGCGATCGAGATTTTGCCATTGAATTTATGACGGCCGCTAGTCTGATTATGGTCCACCTGAGCCGTTTGAGCGAAGAAATGATTCTCTGGTCTTCCCAAGAATTTAGTTTTATCACTCTCACCGATAGTTGTGCCACCGGATCTAGCATTATGCCCCAGAAAAAAAATCCCGATGTTCCCGAATTGGTGCGCGGCAAAACAGGGCGGGTTTTTGGGCATTTACAGGCGTTATTGACCTTAATGAAGGGTTTACCCCTGGCCTATAACAAAGACTTGCAGGAGGACAAGGAAGCGTTATTTGATGGCGTTAAAACCGTGCGGATTTGTTTGCAAGCGATGACGGTACTTTTAGCCACCGGGATTCAATTTAAAACCGACCGATTAGCTAACGCGGTGGCGGAAGATTTTTCTAATGCGACGGATGTGGCGGATTATTTAGCCAGTAAGGGAATTCCCTTCCGAGAAGCTTATAATTTAGTCGGGAAAGTCGTTAAAAGCAGTTTGGCAGCGGGTAAGTTATTAAAAGATTTAACCCTGACCGAATGGCAAGAATTACATCCAGCTTTTGAGGCCGATATCTACGATGCGATCGCTCCTCGTCAGGTGGTAGCGGCCCGTAATAGCTATGGTGGCACAGGTTTTGAACAAGTGCGATCGGCTTTAACTCAAGCTAAAGCCATTCTCGATCATGATTGATATTGTTGGGGGTTGGGGGATAGGCAAAAGTCCTGACTTGAAAGAGGGTGTAGGGTGTGGGGTGTGGGGTGTAGGGAAGGAAACCTCTTTCTTCTGACAATTAGCCGAACCTCCCCCAATCCTTTTACTGTTGCCTTTTGCCTTTTGCCTTTTGCCTCGTCTCAACAAGCAATTTAAATTACGAACAGCTTATATATGGGTCGTGTTTGGCATTTTATTAAAAGTGTGATGGGAATTATCTTTCGTCATCCTGTAACTGGGGTGACAATGATTCCGCTGCTTGCTGATGGTACAATTGTTTTAATCCGACGCAGAGACACCGGCAAATGGGCCCTACCGGGGGGAATGGTCGATTGGGGGGAAGATATTTTTAATACTGCCCAAAGGGAATTAAAAGAGGAAACAGGATTAAATTTAGTCAGTTTAGGGCGTTTAGTCGGGGTTTATTCCTCTTTTGAGCGTGATCCGCGCATTCACTCCATTTCAGTGTTAATTGAAGTGACGGCCGCGGGGAATTTTCAGATCAAAGATACATTAGAAGTTAGCGAGGTGAGAGCTTTTAGCGTCGAAACTTTACCTCTAGGTAATCTCAGTCACGATAATGGTCGCCAACTAGAAGATTATCTCAGGGGTGCCACTGTAGTGGCTTGATTTTTTTCTAGTATCTGCGACCCTAAGTAGCTGGTTATAATTAAATTAAAAATAGATTTTAGGTTCGATCCCCCCCAACCCCCCTTAAAAAGGGGGGAGAAGAGTTCATAAGTAGTCGTGCAAAATTAATTTCCTAGTGAAGATAGGCAAGAGGCAAGGGGCAAGAGGCAAGAGGTGGTTAGATATGTGTAATTAATTTTGCTTAGGTACTTAGTAGGGTGGGTTAGACGGCAACAATCTAGGCGTTAAAGTCAATCTAACAATCCGTCGTAACCCACCGCTTTAGTCAACCGAAAGGATATTTGATTTATGTTTGAAAATAAGATTGATCTGGTTTTACGCGCGTTATAAGGAGATGTTGGGATGAGATATATGATTCCTTTAGGAGAAGTGGCGGAATTTATTAATGGAGCGGCGTTCAAACCAGAAGACTGGCATGAAAATGGGCGGAAGATAATTAGAATTCAAAACCTCAATGATTCAAGTAAACCCTATAATCTCACCACCAGAAATGTTGATAAAAAATATGAGGTAAATACAGGAGATATTTTGGTTTCTTGGTCTGCCAGTTTAGGTGTCTTTGAATGGCTAGAAATGGAACCAGCTTGGCTAAATCAACATATATTTAAGGCAATTCCAGATAAAGCAAAAGTACATAAAAATTACTTCAAATACTCTCTAGGTAAAGCCCTCAATGATATGGAGTGCTACTTGCATGGTGCGACTATGAAACACGTAAATCGCAAGGAGTTTCTATCGACAAAAATATATGTACCACCCCTCGAAGAACAGCGAAGAATTGCGGCAATTTTAGATAAAGCGGATGGGGTGCGACGCAAGCGCAAAGAGGCAATTAGGTTGACTGAGGAGTTGTTAAAATCGACTTTCCTAGAGATGTTCGGTGATCCTGTTACTAATCCGAAAGGGTGGGAGATAGCTAAACTCGGTGATTTTGGTAAAATATTGACTGGAAACACTCCTCCTCGTTCTGTCTCAGAAAACTATGGAGACGAAATCGAATGGATTAAGTCGGATAACATCACCACTCCTGAGCATTTTTTGACACAGGCAGAAGAAAAGCTTTCGGCGAAGGGAAAGAAGATAGCTAGAACTGTCCCTAATGGTTCGGTTCTAGTGACCTGCATAGCTGGAAGTAGATCAAGTATTGGGCGGGCTGCCCTTACTGATAGAGAAGTAGCATTTAATCAACAAATTAATGCTGTGGTTCCAAATTCAGATGTAGATCCGTACTTTTTATACGGCCAGTTATTCGTTGCTCAACATCTTGTGCAAGCACAGTCTACTGATTCAATGAAAGGCATGGTCAATAAGAGCAAATTCTCAAGTATTGAGTTCATAAAACCCCCATCACAAAAACAGCAAAAATTTGGAAAGTGGTTTCTAGGTTTTCATAGATACTACATGAATTTGATCAGTGGAGAGGAACAATCCGAAAATCTCTTTAATTCCCTTTTACAAAGAGCATTTAGGGGGGAACTGTAGCCATTGCAGCCGGCGGATTACTGCCATAATCTTGTGGGAAATGCCATTAAAAAAGACCGTTGGACAATTAACCAAGATTCAGCTACCGCCGCGACAACTTCGACCTCTGCGGTTTTCGGGTAGTCTGCGTATTCGGGAGAACTCTCTAACCCTTTTTCTCTTTTTTTCCCTTTTTACCCTTATTCCCTATTTTTTCTCTTTTCCTTTCTTTCCCGCTCTTAGGCGGGTCGATTTTTTTGAGAAAATGGCGTTAATGTTAAATTTTATTAAGGCAATGAAAGAATTATCGGTTATCAGTTGGGAAGGTGGTGTGATATTATGGGTAGTAAAGTTGCTCAAAAAGCTGGTCAGGTTGCTATTAGAATAGTAAACGCTGATAAATATCTCAGCCCAGAAAAGAAAGAAGTTATCCTGTTATAATAAAGTTAATTGATAAGTAAGTAGGCGTTAAAAATTATCAGATGCCCCCTTATCAAGGGGGATCCCCCCGCCTACCGGCACCCCCCTTATCAAGGGGGGCAGGGGGGATCGAACCTAAAGTCCATTTTTCATTTAATTATAACCAGCTACTTATTTGCTTAATTTAAGTTATGAACTTCAACCTTTATCTGGAAGATGAATTAAGTCAGCAACTACAGGCTTTATCTAACTCTACAGGCAAATCCCAGAATGCTTTGATTCGAGAAGCAATACAGCTTTTAATTACCACAAAAGAACAGTCTCAATGGTCGTCAACTATCCTTAATTTTCAAGGGGTAAGTGATGGTATTATTTTTGAAGCTTATAGAGAGGAACTTTCCCCACCTAGAGAAGATGAGGTGATTTAGTGCTGGTTTTGCTCGATACTTGTACGATTAGTGATTTTGTCAAAGGTGATAGCAACACTCTAGGGCAGATCAAAAATCACTCTCCTAGGGAAATTGCCGTTTCTGCGATAACTTTAATGGAAATCGAATATGGACTATTTCTTAATCCAGCGAAGGCAAAGAAAATAAGACCCATTCTTGACGAATTTCTTGCTTCTATCTCAATTCTTGCCTTTGGCAATCAAGAAGCGATTTGCGCCGCTCAAATTAGAGCAGCTCTCAAACAATCCGGCACTCCCATTGGTGCTTACGATCTGTTAATCGGTGCAACGGCGATTACTCATAATCTTAAATTAATTACGGCCAATCCCCAAGAATTTGCTCGTATTCAAGGATTATCGTGGGAGAATTGGCGTTAAAGCTAATCGCCTAACTAATTCGAGAATATATAGGGTTTGCTGAATAAATCTAAAAACCTTGTTGGATAAAGTTTTTAGACTTTTTTTCCCTCAAAAAGTGCCGACCATTGGAGTGATTGGGGGGAAAATTCAGGGACTTTTTCCCTGAAAATTAGGTAATTGACCCCCTCAAAATCGGCAAAACCCCACACTCGGCCACTGGGAAAAACTTTTTGCTGCATACCCTAAATATTGGCTTTCTCTCTTCAACGGCTGATTCTGCGAAGTTGCTCCAGAAGTTGCTCAAGAATGTCTTCCATCTCTTCTGGGCTGCTGCCCATATTCCTGGCCGGTCCGCGCAGAAACTCTTTAACCGTTATCTTTTTATCGCGGAAGTCACGGACAAAATTATAGACTTTTTCGGTGGATTGAACTTGTAATTTCATCTCCCCTAGCATTTGCTCAATCGGGTCGATGCCATCCTTCTCACAAGCGCGACTGGCCCTCACCATCTCGCCTTCCGGGGTATTTCGCACCGAGCGCAGTTCTCTTTTCAGGTTCTCGTATTGCTTTTTAAGTAGTTCGTTATTGGTTTCAACCCTCTCGCACTGTCGTTTAAGGTCGCTTTCCGATGAGCCTTCAACCGCGAAAGAGTCCCCCATTTGATGCTGTCGTTCGATTTCGAGCAGTCTGGCAATATCTCCCTCTTTATAGGCGCGGTTGACCTCCTTCATGATCTCATTGTGACGCATCCGAGTTTCGGGATCCGTAACCTTGTCGGGGTGAAAAATCTCGGCCATTCTCAGGAAAGTGCGGCGTATTTGTCTAGATTCAGGAGATTGAGGCGAGCTTTCAGGTGATATCTCTGCTCCATCATCGTCACGGCCGTAGGAGTCTCCCCCAGAGAAGAAATCCTGCGCGGATTGCTCTGATGCTCCTTCCGGTCCTTCGTCTCCGAAAAGTTCGTCAAGTTCTTCATCTCCATCCTCAAATTTCGGGCTAATCACCCCCGTTAACTGAAGTGTCTCGTAAATTCCGAGAATGCTTTTCTTTGTCTGCTGCCCCATTTTTCTAGCAGTGAGGATTTCGTCAAAAAGGGCGTGTATTTCGCGGTCGAGGTCGGTAAGTTTTTCATAGAGAGGTTGCCCTCTCTGGAAAATCTCCGTCGCCAGGGAACGCATCTGGTCGAGGAATTTCTTCAGTTCGTTGCGCTTTCTGCCAATCTGCTTGAGGAGCCACTGATGCTCCTCCTCTAAAGCTTGGAGACGAAAATGTAGGGAAGACAGCGCCAAGGCAGGAGAGGTAGGCGAATCAGAGGAGTTCGGTGATTTCGGCTGTTTGGATCTGGTCATTACTTTGGGGTGAAAGATTAGGGGTCGAGAAGGTCGTCACCGACCTCCCCTCCCATTCAGAACCGTGCATGAGACTTTCACCTCACACGGCTCCTAGCTTGATTGTTCCCTTGTTAAGGATACAGCTTGACTTCTTTTGGTTGACCTTGTGTTATCCTGTTTAACAGATGATGTCAAACTAGATGATTCTAGGCTTCCATCGGTTGCCGATTTATCATCGTGACAGTGGCGGTGTAGTAATTGAAGGTTTTTATATTCATCCTTTCCGCCTAGGCTTAAAGGGAGAATGTGGTCAACTTCAATTAAATCCGATGGGGTGAAGTATTGTCCACATTGGCTACACTTGCCTTGTTGCTTTTTAAGTAGTTTGGCTACTCTTGTCGGTGTGTCGATTGCTTGTCCTCGTCTGGTCGCCCAGTAAGTCCAATTTCCGTCAAATGGTGATGCGTCAGGGCGTACTAGGGTATGTCTGACGATTGGTGTCCAATTATGTTTCCATAGATAGAGACCGTTTTTGGTTTTGAATAACCAAGATTCGTGTCTTTCTTTCCCGTTGCTGAGTTTAATTGTACCCGGTCTGAAATAGTTACTCAGCTTTTCATAGTTCGCTTTACCGCATCTTGATATTGTCCATGCCCTTAACATTAACCAGATTGTGTGGTCTAGTTTACTGAAGGTATCCATAGATACTGCTCCTGAGTAGTAGTTAGCCCAACCTCTAATGATTGGGTTTAATTGACTAATCAGGGCTGATTGAGGTGCTGTTCTGTGTTTTTTGATTACACCTTTAATCGCTTCTGTGTGGGCTTTAACTGCTTTTTGGCTAGGTTTGATGTGGGTTTTGTGGCCAATTAATCGGCTTCCTCCCCCTCCTGTTTTCCCAGATTTGTATTTTCCTACTGGATATTGTCTGATATTGAATCCTAAGAAATCAAAACCGGGTTTTTCCATTTTTCCATTATGTTCAATGGGATTAAGTGTATGACACACTCTGGTTTTTTCTGGTTTGAGTTCTAATCCTATCGGTTTTAACCAATCGGAAATGGCAGTTTTGCACTGTTCAATGATTTCGAGTGATGGGGAAATCACTACAAAGTCATCGGCGTATCTTATGAGAACAGCTTGATTAGTGTCTTTCTTTTTGGGAAATAACGTTTCAATTAGTCTCGCCATTCCATCCAGTGCGATGTTAGCTAGTAGTGGACTTATTACCCCTCCTTGTGGTGTCCCGGTTTCTGTTTCTTCAAATACGCCGTTATCCAATACTCCTGCTTTGAGCCATTGTTTTATGTCTCTTTTCAGGGAACTTGGACAATGAATTTTAGACAGTAAAAAGTTGTGATTAATTCGGTCAAAACACTTGGCAATATCGGCATCTAATACAAAGTAGCTACCTTGATTAATGGTGATGTATATTCTTGATATTGCGTCTTGGGCAGACCTTCCCGGTCGGAAACCATAGCTGGTTCCTTCCATTTTTGACTCCCATTCTGGTTCAAGTGCCGATTTAATCAACGCTTGTCTAGCTCTGTCTTTGATGGTTGGTATTCCTAATGGGCGTTTTTCATCCCTGCCGGGTTTAGGAATCCATACCCTTCTTAGCGGTTTTGCTTTAAGTGTTCCTTTGATTTCTTCGGTTAGATTTAGCCTTTGTTCTGGGGATATTGCTATCATTCCATCGACTCCTGCTGTTTTCTTTCCTTGATTATCTTGGGTTACTTTGCGAACTGCTAATAGACGAGCATAGTATGATTTCACCAATAGACGTTGCAACCTTCTAACCTTTGCATCCTGTCCCGATTTAGCCGCTTGGTATATTCTCTTTTGGAGCTTGAAAACATATCTTTGGACTTTTGCCCAATTGATAGTTTTCCATACATTCGTAGTCTTAGTGGTTTTCGGTTTCCCGAATCCTTTACCTTCTCTCGATTTCGTCATATAGACTCCTACTAGACTCTATCCTTACAATCAAACCGTAACCCGTCAGCATATCCTGACTATTACTGTCAGGCGTTGGCTTTTGGTTACATCTCACGCCCTTAAAGGCTTGCGCTTACACTTATCACTACTGGGTATTTCGACCGATACCAGAGCCTTAAAGGGCTTATAACGTTCCGTTTATGTGGGCATTCCATCTTTAGATTTGTCCTCTCCACCGGGGTATTTTAAAGGTCTGTGTAAGTGGAGTAAGAAAGTCCCTTACTTTTGCCCTTATTCTTTTGAACGCAGTGTGTCAACCTATTTCACTGCTCACTAATTACGATGGTTCAGGTCGGACATTCGGTTCACACCTAATCATGGATGGTTGGCAGTGGTCTCGGTTCTGGTGTTAGGTTACACCTCGGAGCCTTCCGTTCCCCGCTTCAATTCCAGAGTTGTGATTTCTGAAACTGGGGGTGGCTATCGCCGTTACTCTCAACTTGTAACGATTATTACAAGTGTATTGACCTTGAGTTCCCTTG
>NZ_JADBUP010000048.1:0-26773 GCF_020245605.1 Microcystis sp. M061S2
AATATCGGAATCGTCGTCGAAGATATAGTTTAAGAGTTAACTTGTTGGCGGCTATTTATAACTGTGAGTTAGGGATAGGTATAGCAGCTTCTTAAAAGTTGCCTAAAGATTAATCAAGTCAAGGAGAATTTATTCTCAATTATAAAAATTACGTCACTGACAGTAAAAATGCCGTTAATAGCAACTCCAGTCGCTTGTTTGGCTTCTAAGATTAACTGATTTAATCCGTTAGCTGCCGTCATTCCACCCGTAATATTTGTGCCGAGATTAGCACCAGCAAGTCCCGGATCTCTGCCAATTCTTTCAACCGTTTGATCCAGTCCCGTTCCGGTTGTTCCGCTTGGGGAATTTTGCACCATCGAATAAGATTTGCTTGCCATAATTTTTAACTATAAAAAATAAGGTAGTTAGTGAAATAGCAACAATTTTTAGACAAGTAACGACAAAACCGCACTAAGACAGGTTTATCCTAAATCCAGTTTGCCAACCCCAGTTATCATCAGGGACGACTGAAGTCGTCACTACGAACAAAAAGGCTTGTCAACTGCACTGGATCAGGGAGATTTGGTGTTACTCCTGAGAATTGCGGATCGATATCCTCACTGATACCCGAAGTCGATCCCAACGATTGGACAGTCTCAGATAGTCAATTAGTTCTAACCGATTGTCTTGCCTCTGCTCAGACTATCGAACGAGGTTTTCCGACCTTGATAGTCCTGAGTCGGCGTTTGATAATCTAACCTTTAATGGAATCTTGGATTATTGTAGCACTTAATACAGATATGTGATCCCCGCTGCTTTTTCTCTCTTAGCGTTGCTCGAACCCCCCACTCCCCCACTTCCCACTTCCCCATCCCCTTCTCTAGACACAAAAAAAGGCGTTAAGGTTAACCTTAACGCTTGCCTTTGATTTAATAACAGTGACTAGCTCTTGCGACGAGCGAAAGCACCAATACCAGCAACGGCTAAGACAGCCAGGATAGCAGAAGGTTCGGGTGTTGCTTTGGTTTTCTGTGTGAAGTCGTTGGTGACACTGTTAATGGCACCCATGGGAGAAGTGGTATTGAAAACATCTCTGACGAAAAGTTGCTGGACGTGTCCCGGAACCGAAACTACATTACCAGCAGAAGGGCCACCAAGGTCGGTGCTTTTAGCCGTCGAAGTTCCGACTAGCGTCCCGCCGATAGAACCTAACCAAACCGTCTTGCTCACAGTGATACCTGCGTCAGCCATGCCAGTCGCATCATAGCCAATACTGAACTGGTGGAAAAATTGGTTTAACGTCTCATCCACGGAAGTGGCGGGATCGTTAAAGACCTCGACCAGGTAGTCTATGGTGTACGTTCCTCCGGCCTGAGTTAGAGCAGTGGGTCTTGGTGAGTAGTTGAAACTGTGCGAATTCGCAGACGTAGGGGGTGAACTTATCAAAACAATACCGCTTGTTATATTCCCAGTAGACGGGTCTGCATCCAGATATTGAAATCTCTTGTCACCCACGTAGCATCCGGTCGCCCCTAAAAACGCGAAGTCAGCTAAGGTAAAATTACCGGCATTAGGACAAACAGCAATAGTAGACGCCTGGGCGGGGGAGGTAGTGGCAAAGCCGAAGGCGGCAACGCTACCTGCGGTAGCAAGAGCAACAGTGGTTACTCGTTTAGAGAATTCTTTGATCATTTTAGTAGGTTGTTTGTTAGTTTTCATGAAGACAAGATTGCGAGTGCTTGGTAGCATAGTTCACTTATAACATCAGTCCGACGAAATGTCAAGTCGACAGATTGAAAAGTTGCAGACAAATCTCCTGACTTCCCCATTTCCCCACTTCCCTACTCCCCTAATATTATCGGTTCTTCGTTACTTGGTATGGTTCGATAGGGGGGCATAAATCGACTAAATTCTTATCTGGTAAGAGACTTAATTGATTAGTTCGCTCTAGATCAAAAACAATTGACAAAAATCGCTAAATGCCTTTCTATATAAGGGTTCCATCCCTTATAACCCCCGTCCATTGCATAACACAAACCGAAGAACCATATTATCGTAGGGGCGAATTGCACTCGCCCTCTTTGAACAACTTCTGCTGCTCACCATAATAATTTGTTATGCTGATTGTTAACAATTTGTAATCTTTGGGAAAGTTCCTCAATACTGCATGGTCGTTTCTGCTACAATTCCACCCCTAGCTCAAGATACCCTCGCCCTGAAAGCGGTGTGGGCAAATATTGGCTATGATAGTTGTCCCCACCATTACAATTTCCATCTTCACACCCATTGTTCCGATGGTCAAATGAGTCCCCAAGACTTGATGAGACAAGCGTTAGACATCGGACTAAAAGGATTAGCAATTACCGATCATCACTCGCTCGAAGGTTATCGACAAGCCCAAATTTGGCTAGAAAATCAGCATTTAAAGGGTTCTCTACCCCATCTCTGGACAGGGGTAGAAATTACGGCGAATCTCTTAGACACAGAAGTGCATATTCTTGGCTATGGTTTCGATCCCGCTCATGCCGTCTTGACTCCCTATCTGCAAAGATCAAAACCAGAAGGAGATCAGGCTTTAGCCTCTAGAGTCATTAACAGTTTACAGCAAGCGGGGGCTTTAGTAGTTCTGGCCCATCCCTTTCGTTACCATCGTCCCGCGGCCGATTTAGTGGCGGCGGCGGTAGAATTGGGTATTGATGGTATTGAGGCTTTTTATGCCTACGGCAATCCCAAACCCTGGCTACCGAGTCAACCGGAAACCGAACAAGCTCTCGCTCTGAGTCGTCAATATCAATTATTCGCCACCTGTAGCACCGATTCCCACGGTAAATCTTTATTACAGCGCATTTAGCCTGATCGCGGGATTAAATGTAAAATAACTAAATTGACTAAACTCGCTCCCTTTTCGAGCGAGTGTTGGTTTTTTATGGCCGTTGATCAGTAATCAGTAACCAGTAACCAGTGAAAGAGCCTAAATTTGTTGAAAATTGAAAACCTAAACCTGATAACTTAAAACTTAAACCTGATCACTGATAACTGATAACTGATAACTGAATAACCCCCCGAATGAAAGATTTATTCCTTTACACTTGCTGGTTAATTCCCATTTATGGCTTAATTGGTTCGATTTTAACCCTACCTTGGTCTTTAGGCATTATTAGTCGCACCGGTCCGCGGCCGGCGGCTTATATTAATCTATTGATGACCGTCTTAGGGTTAATACACGGAACGATCGCTTTTAATCAAATTTGGCATCGAGAGACGATTAAACTGGCTTTTGAATGGGTAAAAGTGGCCGATCTTAGTTTATCTCTTTCGATCGAACTTTCTCCCGTCAGTTTGGGGACACTGGAAGTGATTACCCTCATCAGTCTCTTGGCCCAAATCTATGCCCTTGGCTACATGGAAAAGGACTGGTCTTTGGCGAGATTTTACGGCTTAATGGGCTTTTTTGAGGCAGCTTTAGGGGGAATTGCCCTCAGTGACTCCCTACTATTCAGTTACGCTTTCCTAGAGATGTTAACGGTCTCTACCTATCTCCTTGTCGGTTTTTGGTATGCTCAACCTTTGGTCGTAACTGCGGCCCGAGATGCCTTTTTAACTAAGCGCGTCGGCGATATTATTTTATTGATGGGTTTGGTGGCTCTGTCCAGTTATGGAGAAGGATTGAGTTTTTCTCAGTTAGAAAATTGGGCGGTAGATAACCCTGTACCGCCTCTGACGGCGACTTTATTAGGATTAGCCCTTATTGCTGGTCCAACGGGTAAATGCGCCCAATTTCCCCTGAATTTGTGGCTAGATGAGGCGATGGAGGGACCAAATCCAGCCGGAATCCTGCGGAATTCGATCGTGGTTTCGGCCGGGGCCTATGTTTTAATTAAGCTGCAGCCGGTGTTTACCCTATCTCCGATCGCTGCCAATGTTTTAATAGTGTTGGGGACAATGACGGCCATTGGGACTTCTCTGATGGCCTTGTCCCAAATTGATATTAAACGCGCTTTGTCCCACTCCACCAGTGCCTATCTCGGTTTGGTCTTTGTGGCGGTGGGATTAGGTCATGTGGATATCGCTTTACTAATTTTATTCTCCCATGCGGTGGCAAAAGCCTTATTGTTTATGAGCGCAGGAGCCTTAATTCTCACCACCAGTAACCAAAATATCACGGAAATGGGGGGAATTTGGGCAAGAATGCCGGCCACGACCATGGCTTTTTTAGGGGGTTCTGCGGGGATGACGGTTTTAATGCCCATGGGGATGTTTTGGACGTTAAAACGGTGGTTAAGTGGCGAATGGGCGATTCCTTGGTGGTTATTAGCGGTTTTAATCTTTGTTAATTGTCTTAGCATCGTCAATCTCACCAGGGTATTTCGTTTAGTCTTTTTGGGACAAACCCAAAGTAAAACCCATCGCACCCCGGAAGTGGCTTGGCCGATGGCTTTGCCCATGGTAGCATTGATTTTAATCGTTTTATTGGCCCCGATTATTCCCCTACGTTGGGATTTTTGGCTATCTTTCACCAATCCTCTCGTTAATAACCGGAGTTTCGCTATTGTCTGGGGTTTTCCCTTACTGATGGCCTCTGGAGTAATTGGCCTAGTTATCGGGTTAATGGTAGAGTTAAGACGAGCTTGGGCGAGACCAACCGGGTTAATCCTGCGATTCCTGCAAGATTTGTTCGCTTATGACTTTTATCTTGATCGCATCTATCAGTTTACCGTGGTTTTAGCGGTGGGCAGCTTGTCCAAAATTACCGCTTGGCTTGATCGTTATATTATTGATGGTCTGGTTAATTTGGTCAGTTTAGCGACGATTTTTAGCGGCAGTGCCTTAAAGTATAATGTTTCCGGTCAATCACAATTTTATGTCTTGACTATTCTTTTCGGAATAGGGGGATTAATCTGGCTCTTATTAAACGGTCAATGGTCACTGATAACTAATTATTGGTCATCCCTTTTGACTCATTGAACGTCTGTGTATCGGTCCCTAGTCTCCGGGCAGCTGACTGGGGAAGGAAAGCAGGGTGATGAGTATGCTCGACAAGAAAAAATATCCAGACTTCGACAAGGCTCAGTGACCACTTGGTCTATTTATGTTATAATGGGTTGGTAAAAAATGCTGGTGTAGCTCAGTGGTAGAGCAGCTGATTTGTAATCAGCCGGTCGCGGGTTCAAATCCCATCACCAGCTTGTGGGAAAACCAACTGTTTTCAGTCCCTACAAGGCTTTGGTGGCTCGGGTTGCGGCCAAGTCTATATACAATCTCTCAAAAAGCTGGTTTTGGTCTATCTTCAGATATTGATGCTACTGAGAAACTTACCTATGACTAAAAGAGCTTTACTACTAATCAATCGTCACTCGCGCAAGGGTAAAGAAAACTTTGCTCAAACTGTCGAGCTGCTCAATCATTGGGATTTTGAAATTATCAGCGTCCCTTTGAAAAAGGTAGAAGATATACCTTTTTTGATGGAAAAATATCGCTCTAATATTGATTTAGTTATCGTCGGTGGTGGCGATGGGACTCTTAATGCTATGGCGGATATGTTGGTAGAAACTCAACTGCCCCTAGGTATTATACCTTTGGGAACCGCTAATGATTTGGCCAGGACTTTAGGGATACCGAATTCTATTGCCGAAGCCTGTCGAATTATTGCGGAAGGTAATTTAAAATATATCGATCTAGGTTGGGTAAATAATAAATACTTTTTCAACGTAGCTAGTTTAGGATTAAGTGTGAAAATTACCCAAAAACTGAACAAGGGTTTAAAGCGACGTTTGGGAATTTTTGCCTACGCTTGGACAGCCTTACAGGTATTAAGTAAAACCCGTCCTTTTACTGCTATGATCCGTGTTGATGGCCAAAATATCAAAGTTAAAACCCTACAAATAGCGATCGGAAATGGTCGTTATTATGGGGGAGGAATGCCGATCGCTCACGATGCCCAAATCGACGATCAAAGATTAGATTTATATAGCCTAGAAATTGAACACTGGTGGCAAATTTTCCAGCTTTTATGGACATTACCGCGAGGACAACAGGGTTTATTATCTTGGGTGAGAACTCTTAAGGGTAAAGAAATTCAAATTCAGACTCGTAAACCCCATAGTATTAACACCGATGGCGAAATTACTAGCACTACTCCCGCCATGTTTCGAGTTATTCCGGCGGCATTAGGAGTCTATATTCCCCGTCAGGAAACACAATTTTAAAATTAACGAAAAGGAGGAGAATACAATAAACCCCCCTTTGTCCAAAGATTATTTAAACCTCGATCGAGTTGCAGGGGTTTACCGATTTCCCGATCATAAATTTCACCGTAATTACCCACCTGTTTTAAGACTCTTTGGGCAAAATCATTGGCTAAACCCATATCTTCACCTAACTTCTCATCGATACCCAAAAAGCGCCGAATACTGGGGTCTTTGCTATCGGCAAAAGTGGCAATATTTTGGGAGTTAATCCCGAATTCTTCCCCTTGAATTAAACTAAAAACGATCGAGCGGACGGCATTCGACCAAGCGGGATCACCATCGGCCACGGCCGGGGCCAAGGGTTCCTTAGATATTACCACTTCTAATAATTGATGATCCTGCGGTCGGGGAAAAACCGAGCGCCGGGCCACCAATTGGGAGCGATCGGAGGTGACAGCCTGACAGCGCCCCGCCTGATAAGCTGTATATAAGGCCTCCACATCATCGGAAACGATCGGTTTATAACCTTGCACTGCCGCTTTTGCCATGGCATCGGCCAGATTTTGTTCCGTGGTGGTTCCCGATAGCACACAAATGGACTTTCCGCTCAAATCTTCTAATTTCTTAATATTACTGGCTTTCGTGGCCATAATTCCTTGACCATCATAGAAAACCGGGGTGATAAACTCCATCCCCAGAGCGGTATCCCGGTTAATCGTCCAGGTGGTGTTGCGACTGAGGATATCCACTTCTCCCGTCTGTACGGCAGTAAATCTCTCTTGGGGGCTAAGTTTACGATATTCGACTTTGGAGGGATCATCAAAGAGAGCAGCCGCAATAGCTCGGCAAATTTGCACATCTAAGCCCGAATATTCGCCTTTTTCATTAACAAAGCTAAACCCCGGTACTTCCCCGTTAATGCCACAAATTAACTTACCGCGATTTTTCACCGTTTGCAAGCGGCCCGCATCGGGACTATTGGCAGTGGTAGAACTAGAATTGGGTTGATTTTCCGTCCCACAGGCAGTAATTAGCAGTAACAGCAGGGACAATGCACAAAAACGCCACTTTAGCATAGATATTTCTTTAGTCACTTAATTTTAGCTGAAAGACCAGAACAAGCTTAACAGGATAGCCACGATCGCACCGATAACCGTATTGATCACATTGACCAATTCATTAGTTAACCACAGAAAGCGAGTTTGTAGAGTAGCTCCGATGAGACTTTCGATATTGGTGGCGATAAAGGCCGCAATTACACACCATAACACACCGATAAGATCGATCGCACCGATAGCCCATGCTAACAGGGAAATTGCCGTGGCTGCCAGCAAACCGGCGAGCGTTCCCTCTAAACTAACAGCACCTTCTGTTCCCCGGGGGACGGATTTAAAATTAGTGATTAGATAAGTGGTTTTACCGTAAGCTTTACCCACCTCACTGGCAGTAGTATCGGCTAATTTGGTGCTAAAACTAGCCACATAAGCGAGTATTAACAGGTAATCCCAGGGAGAAGCGACAAAAAGACTGAGGATAGCGCAAATTGCCCCCGCTAAAGCGGAACCCCAGACATTTTCAGGACCGCGCACCCCCGCTCTTTTTTCGGCAATTCCCTCCGCTTGCTTGCGCGCTAAACCGATGCGGGTGACAGTAGAACCGACGAGGAAATAGAATAAAACAATCAGATAACCGCGCCATCCCAAGCTTCCCCAGACAATTACCCCTAAAACCCAAGCATGGAGATAACCCATCGGAGTTAAGAGCTTTTTTGGGGCAATCCAGGCGATTCCGAGGAGGACGGTATTGAGAAGAACAGCGACGAGCCAAGGATTAGTTAACATAGTATCTGGGCAAGTTTACATCCCCTATTGTATCGATCGAGTTCATGAAAACTAATCAACCTTATCAACCTCTTTTACTGCGAATTCTGCACGGATTAACGGGAATTGTCCTCATTGCCGCCATGGTTACGGCCTATTGGACCTATGATACTTTTGACGGTCGTTGGTTAAAACTGCCCTTACCAGAATATCAAGAAATTGAAAGTATTCACGGCACTTTTGGCCTCTATACTCTGATTATCTTTCCCGTTTTTGCTATCTATGCTTTTCGTCGGGGCAACAAAAGATTAATTCAAAGTGATTCTCTTAACAAATTAACCCAATTTGGTCGGCCGATTTGGTGGTACAGTCTCCATCGTTTAGTCAATACTTTGACTCTTTTTGCCCTAACTTTTGCCTTGTATAGTGGCCGGATGATGGATTCCGAATGGCTACCGGAAGGGGAATTAAATCACTTTTGGTATTATGCCCATTTGCTCAGTTGGTTAATTATGGCAGTAGTTCTGATCCTGCACCTACTCATGACTGCTAAAGTGGGAGGGGTTCCCCTGTTATTATCTATCCTTAAATGGCGTTTTCGTGAACAAGATAGCCCGAAATTATGGTTATCTCAATTACGTCAATGGGGGTTAAGTTTGCGTCTAGCTAATACTTTGCAGTGGCTACAATCTCTTAACTTATATAAAGTCTTAGAGATTGTTGTTTTATTGGCTATTATAGCGGCTTGGATTGTTCCCAAGTTTGACTAGATCTAAGGGATCAACCTACCAGAGCGGATCGGAATATAAATGAACGGTTAAAGACTCTTGATCGCCGGGGATACCAGTAATACAGCTACAAATTTGAGTACCATCATCTAATTCTACTTCACAAGCGTGACAGGAACCCATTAAACAGCCGGTAGGAATGTCAATTCCTGCTTTTTTGGCCACATCTAATAATAGTTCTCCAGTTTCCGCTTCTATGATAATATCATCGGGTAAAAAACGCACTGCAATAGTCATAATTTATCCTTATAAATGAGCAAAAATAGGTTGAAGATTTAAATGTTCTTCCACTAAATTGGCCATAGCATCTAGGGTTATTTCTCTTTGTTTACTATAGTTAGCAATTCCCGTAGGCAAAGATAATAAACCCCGACGCTGACGTAGATGATTTAGCCAAGTTCTTCGCCAAGAACCATTATCAAAGATACCATGTAAATAACAGCCCCAAATTGAGAGAGAATCATTGACAATTCCCAGACTAGCATCTTCCTCGAACATTTTTTGATAACCTGATTCACTTTCCCATGCGCTTATTCCCTGGTGAATTTCGTATCCTATTACAGGTAAACCCGCTTGGGGATAATTGGATAAAACTTGGCGTTGACGGGTAATTTTTTCGGCAGTAATTACCGTTTTTAAGGGCAGTAAATTTAAGCCAGCTGCCTCACTGTCGGGACCTTCTCGATGGTCAGGATCCAGAATTAATCGCCCTAACATTTGCAAACCACCACAGATGCCAAAGATAACACCTCCCCTTTGGTGATAGGCTTGTAATTGATTAGCCATACCACTTTGATTAAGAGCAATTAAATCAGCAACAGTGGTTTTAGAGCCGGGGATAATTACCCCATCGGGATCACCTAAAGATTCCTGTAATTCTAGATAACGAACATTGACCGTTGCTTCACCACAGAGAGGGTCAAAATCAGTAAAATTAGCGATATGAGGCAGACGAATGACACTGATATTTAGTTCAGCTTTGGGTTTTTGGGCGGGGCGATCGAGTAAACTAAGAGAATCCTCGGCACTTAAAAATATATCACTATAGGGAAGAACTCCTAACACAGGAATTTTTGTATAATCTTCTAGCCAAGTAATCCCCGAATCTAAGAGAGATTTTTGTCCGCGAAATTTATTGATCACAATACCTTTAATTAAAGCTCTTTCCTCCGGTTCTAATAATTCTAACGTACCGACGACGTGAGCAAAAGCTCCCCCGCGATCAATATCCACCACTAAAATAGTAGCGGCATCGAGATATTTAGCCACCCGCATATTAGTTAAATCACGATGTTTGAGATTTATTTCCGCCGGACTTCCCGCACCTTCACAGACAACTAGATCAAATTCTGCCGATAATTTGGCTAAAGATTCTTTAATTGCTTGCCAACCTTGCTCAAAATAATTCTGATAATAATCCGCTGCCGTGGTGACACCAACAGCCTTACCTTTAATAATCACCTGAGAGGTCATATTTCCCTGGGGTTTTAATAAAATTGGGTTCATTTCTACCCGGGGAATTGTCCCCGCGGCCCATGCTTGCACCGCCTGAGCGTGACCCATTTCTCCCCCTCCGGCGGTAACATAGGCATTAAGGGCCATATTCTGACCTTTAAAGGGTGTTACTTGCCAGCCTTTCCGGTTGAATAAACGACATAAAGCCGCAGTTAAAAAAGACTTACCCGCGTGGGAGGTTGTCCCCACTACCATAATTGCTTTCATCTAGTTTTTTTAATTGAGCATTTTCAGTGAACAGTAATCGGTAAACAGTAATCAGTTGATACTAAATCCGTTGAGTATATGCTACTTATAAGGACAGGCACTCATGCAAGAGGCTAATAACTGAAAACTCACATCTGATAACTGATAACTGATAACTGATAACTGACACCCGACTCCTCACCTTAACAGCATTAAAAAGAAAACCAACGTTGCAGAGTATTGAAAAATCTTTGCCAGAAAGTGGGTTTAGGGAAAAAGTCCCCTTGGGGTTGCCATTTTTCTATTAATTTCCTCCCCAAAGGAGTGAGACGAAAACTATCGGTTATCCCCTGTCCATCTACTTCTCGCCGCAAAATTCCCACCTTAATCAACCAGAGAAGATAGCTTTCCGCTGCTGCTTCCGTCAGCAGTCTGGAAGTATAACCTTTCTCTAAACCCCCAGCACCCGGAATGCTTAAAAGTGATACACTTTGCTCAAGCATAGCGGCGAATAGGGTGACACGGAAAGGGGAACAACAGAGGGCGCGTTCGGCCCTAGTGATGGTAGCATCGGGATAATTGATGGCGGTAACGGTGGGAGTCGATAGGCTCATAGATTCCGGTCGTTTAGCTATTGATAAACTCATTGTTACATTAATTCTGTCTCAACCCCTGTTAACCCCAATCATCGATAAAATAGGG
This sequence comes from Microcystis sp. M061S2, assembly GCF_020245605.1. Classification (NCBI taxonomy): domain Bacteria; kingdom Bacillati; phylum Cyanobacteriota; class Cyanophyceae; order Chroococcales; family Microcystaceae; genus Microcystis; species Microcystis sp. M061S2. The sequence goes on from NZ_JADBUP010000048.1 coordinate 11,182, forward strand.
ATGAAGTGTTAAGTAGCTTGAGTGTTTATGCAGTCTCCCGAACCGTTCGATACTAAATATACCCCAGAAGAAGTGGAAGTGGAAATCGAAACCGACGATTTTCCCCCCCTTGATACCCCGGTTAGTTTCGCTGCCACCCTCGAAAAAGTGAAAACTTGGTACGGCAGCCTGTCCACACCGGCACAGGTAGTCGTGGCAGTGGCGGGGGTTTTTGTGGCTCTTTCGATTTTAACGGCGATTTTACGGCTAGTTAGCGCAGTTTTAAGCGCTTTAATCCTTGCCGCTATCGTTTATCTCATCTATCGTTACATCCTCAAACCGAAATTTTAGTCGGCCATGCACATTTTCTGTTCAATGTCAAGAGTTTAATTGATAAAAAAAATTTATGGAAGAAGCGGACACCAGAGATATCTTAGGGGAAAATGTGGCTAAGTTGGGACTGGCCCAGATCCAGCGTCATCTATTTCTCTGCTGCGATCAGACTAAGCCAAAATGCTGTGACAAGGAAGAAGGGTTAGAAGTGTGGGATTATTTAAAGAAGAGGTTAAGTGAATTACAACTCGATCGCCCCAGCGCGAACCGTCCGGGCTGTATTTTTCGCACTAAAGCCAACTGTTTGCGGGTTTGTAGCCAAGGACCGATTTTATTAGTGTACCCGGAAGGAGTCTGGTATGGAAGGGTAAACAAGGAAGCGATCGAAAGAATTATCCAAGAACACCTAATCGGTAATCAAATCGTCACTGAATATGCTTTCCTTCGCCACGATTTACCGGCAATTTCCCTGAACTGTCCAGAAGAAGAACCCGAAACAATAGAGGAAAACAGCGTTAAAACTAGCTGAAACACAATCAATTACACATATCTAACTACCTTTTGCCTCTTGCCTGTCGATCCTTTGTCCGTCTCCATTCCCCCAACCCTGCAGCCCAGAAAATACCGATGAAAGAGACCAACAAAGACAATAAACAACTTTTATTAATCGACGATGACCCGAATTTAATACTTTTGGTGAAGGATTATCTAGAGTTTCGTGGTTATAGGGTGACAACCGCAGAAAACGGTCCCGATGCCCTAGAAATCCTCGAACGCGGGGCAAATGCTGCCAAAGCAGGAGAAATCCCCGATATGATTATCTGTGATCTGATCATGCCGGAAATGGACGGTTATGCCTTCCTCGAAAAAATTCGTCGGGACAGTCGTTTTAGTGGCATTCCCGTGATCTTTCTCTCCCCTGAGGGGGACAGTCAGGACAAGGTAACAGGTGTAACCGCCGAGGCCGATGTCTATATGGTCAACCCCTTTGAACCGGAAGAATTAGTGGCCCGGGTGGAGTCTTCCCTCAAACAAGCAGGCCGGTTGCTGAAACGCAGCACCCGCATCCATTCCCTGGATGTCACCCCTGTTCAAGTCCAGGGTAATGTGGAATTAACCCCAACGGAATTAAAAGTAGTACAATTGGTCGCACAAGGACTGGCTAATCGGGAAATCGCCGCAAAACTCAATGTTAGTCAACGGACAATCGAAAGTCATGTGTCGAATATGCTCCATAAAACCGGTCTTCATAATCGCACGGAATTGGCCCAATGGGCGATCGAAAGTAATATCATTTTTCTTTATTCCTAGCAGGCATCCTAGACTAAATCCTGTTTAAGAAAAGTGGGGAGTGGGGAGAGGATGGCTAAGGGTAATTAACCATCTTTGCCATCTCAAGATTAAATTCGTTTTCTGAAACCAACACCCGCTAAACCAAAGGTTAATAAAGCAAGCAAGGAAGTTTGTCCAATGGCAGTTAGAACAGGTTTCTCGCCTGTTCTAACCTCTGACTGACTTAAGCCGGTCTTCCCTCCACCACTTTATCGATTAAACCGTAGGCGACGGCTTCCTCGGCGGAGAGGAAATAATCGCGGTCCGTGTCTTTTTCGATGCGTTCGATGGTTTGTCCGGTGCGATTAGCCATAATTTCGTTTAATTGCTGGCGAATACGCAGGATTTCCTTAGCTTCAATGTCGATATCCGTCGCTTGCCGGCGCCCAGTTCCGCCCATGGGTTGGTGAATCATAATCCGCGCGTGGGGAAGAGCGAGACGCTTACCCGGACTACCGGAAGCCAGTAAAAATGCCCCCATGGAGGCCGCTAATCCCACACAGATAGTCACCACTTCCGCTTTGATGTACTGCATGGTGTCGTAGATGGCCATCCCGGCAGTAACGGAACCCCCCGGCGAGTTGATATAGAGATAGATGGGTTTGGTGGGGTCTTCCGAGTCGAGATAAAGCATTTGGGCCACAAGGGCATTGGCTAACCCGTCGGTGACTTCCTGCCCCAAAAAAAGAATGCGTTCCACCGAAAGACGGCTGTAAATGCTAATCCACTGTTCGTATTGGCTACCAGGCAGACGGTAGGGAACTTTTGGCACACCGATAGGCATAATTGGTAACAACTCCTGCTAATTTGTAATAAATCTTAACTAACTTGGGCGAGGGGTTTCGGTAGTTCCTTGCGACTTTCGAGAACGCGATCGATTAATCCGTAGTCTTTCGCCTGTTGTGGGGTGAGATAGAAGGTGCGATCCATATCTTTCGCCAGTTTTTCGGTGGTTTGACCCGTATTTTTCGAGAAAATTTCCAACATCGTCTGTTTATTGGCGATTACCTCCTTGGCGCGAATCTGGATATCGGTGGCTTGTCCCTGGGCCCCGGTGCGATTTTGGTTGAGAACGATGGTAGCGTGGGGTAAGGAGGCGCGAAAACCCTTGGTTCCTGCGGAAAGAATCATCGCTGCAGTTCCCATGGCCTGTCCGATACAGATAGTATGAACGGGAGGTTTAATGTAATTGAGGGTGTCACAGATGGCGAAAGCTTCGGTTTCGTAGCCGATCGCGTCGCCAGTGTACCAGGATGTGCCGGTAGAGTTGATATAGAAGAAAATCGGTTTTTCGGGATCGTCAAATTGCAGGTAGAGCAGTTGGGCGATAATTAATTCCGTCACGTCCACCCCGACATTGCGCTTGACATCATCGGAGGAAAATAAGGGCAACCCCAGATAGACAATTCTCTCTTTGAGCAGGAGAGATTCTAAGTCCGGTGGTGGTGTCCGATAGGCTGCATCCCCATAATAGGCAGTTTGTACCGCTTTAATCACTGAGTTCATCGAGTTTTTCCGTCATACACAGTATCCTGCTTTTGATTTTAACGTAATCAGGTTGACCGATTTTCAAAACTGTAGCGGTGAATTGCCTTTGTCCTCTTTTAGTAACTTCTGCTGTTCACCAGTAGTAACAAGCAGATTTCTAGTCGATAATTAGGGCTATTTTCCCCGTCACCGAACCAGTTTCTAGCAATTGATGGGCGCTGATAGCTGCCGCTAAAGGGAAGGTTTGGGAGAGATGAATGGTTAACTTTTTCTCGTCAATTAAACGCGCTCCTTGTCTGAGAATTTCTGTTTGATATTTTTGCGCTTCTGGCAGTCCCATCAAAGCCGGGGTTAACATTAATTCTAAACTAATCCGCAAATTGCGATCGCGTGCTTCCTTCCAGCTGCCCGTAGGTTCCAAAATCGTCACCATATCGCCGTATACTCGCACCGCTCGGCAAGTTTGGCCAAAAGTTTCCCCTCCCACCGTATCAAAAGCGATATCTACTCCTTTCCCTGCGGTTTGTTCAAGTATCGCCGCGACAAAATCGGTTTGTTTGTATAAAATCGGGTAATCTGCCCCTAATTGCCGCACTAAACGCTCTTTATCGCTATTTCCCACCGTCGTATAAACTTTAGCCCCTTTCAGTTTCGCCAATTGAATCGCGACATGACCAACACCCCCGGCCCCGCCATGGATAAGTACGCTTTGTCCCGACTGAAGACGGGCGCGATCGTAGAGTGCTTCCCAACCGGTGATTAAAACCAAAGGTACAGCGGCCGCCTCGGCAAAAGAAAGAGATTTCGGCTTGTGGGCCAGATAATCCGCCTCGATTAGGGCATATTCGGCATAATTTCCCGTGCCGGCCTTGCCCAGTCCGCCGCTACAAAAGTACACTTCATCCCCGGGGCGAAAATCCTGCACTGCCGCCCCAACGGCCTCGACAATTCCCGCCCCGTCACAGCCCAAAATGGCTGGCATTTGCTCGGGGTAAAAAGTGCCGCGTTTACGAATTTTTGTATCAATAGGGTTGACACCAGCCGCTTTTAATGCTACTAAAACCTGATGCGGTTGACTAATTTTCGGGGTGGGGACTTGCTGAAGCTGCAGGACATCCACGGCGGTCATGAGGATAGCTTTCATTCTATCTAGGGCTTGCTGAAAAAGTTTTTCCTGGGGGCGGGGATCCCCCCGCCTACCGGCACCCCCCTTATCAAGGGGGGCAGGGGGGATCAAAGACAAAATCTATCTTCTATTTAATTAGAACCACTTACTTATTCGGGATTAACCCACATTAACGTCTGGCCAAATTCTACCGGTTCACCGTTAGCGACGGCGATTTCGACGATTTGCCCGGCCACTTCCGCTTCGATTTCGTTCATCAACTTCATCGCTTCGATAATACAGACCGTTTGTCCGACCCGGACTCGATCGTTTTTTTCCACGAAAGAGGGTTCATCGGGAGCGGGAGCGCGATAAAAAGTGCCGACCATGGGAGAGGTAATCGCCAGCCATTTTTTATCAATAGCGGCGGCCACGGGTTCGGGGGTGGGGGTTTCTGGGGCCGGGGTGGGACTGGCGGCTACCACTGGAGGGGCGACCGGGGCCGTCACCACCGGCAAGGGAGCGGGGAGAGGCCCAAGGGCAGTATTAGCGGTTCCTTTGCGGATATTTAGCTCTAAATCTCCACTTTTCAGGCTAAATTCACTGATATCCGTTGCTGCCAATGTTTTGATCAGTTCTCGAATTTCGTTGTAATCAATAGTCACCGCTCTGAAATCCCCCCGCAAATAAAAAGCAACAAATCCAAATTCGCACCCACCAAACCGTCGATTTTTCCCATCTAGCGGCTAAGTTTTGGTAAACAGGCTAGAGAAAACTGGCTTTAGTCCTAAACCCGTCCCTAATGCCTCATTTCTGGGCTTCTCATCACAATTATTCCCGTCCCAGATAGGAACCATCCCGGGTATCCACTTTAATCCTTTCACCGATGGAAATAAACAGGGGAACCATTACCTGCGCTCCCGTTTCTACGATCGCCGGTTTGGTGCCACCGGTGGCCGTATCTCCCTTGACTCCTGGATCTGTATCGGTGATTTCCAAGATTACCGAGGTGGGCAATTCCACATCTAACACTTGCTCATTCCAAAAGAGAATATTAACTTCCATTCCTTCTTTCAGATACTTGGCTCTCTCGCCCATTTGTACCGGGGTGAGAGTTGCTTCCTCAAAAGTCTCCATGTCCATGAAGACAAACTGATCGCCTTCTTTGTAGGTGTGCTGCATGGTGCGCTTTTCGATCGTGGCTGAGGGCAAGGTTTCCCCCGCCCGGAACGTCCGTTCTACCACGTTGCCGGTCTGGACATTTTTTAACTTGGTTCGCACGAAGGCCGATCCCTTACCCGGTTTGACGTGCAGGAATTCCACCACCCGCCAGACAGAGCCATCGATCTGGATGGTTGTGCCGCTCCGAAAGTCGTTACTCGAAATCATGAAATGCTGTTTAGGCCAAGAAAGATCAACATTCCATTTTACATACTCGCCGTACCGAAAAAAACTTTTTTACGCGAATTTGTCTGAATCGAAGCGAGGTGGACTAACCTAGGGGCAGCAGCTAAAAGTAAGTTAGAATTAATTGACTGACTGACATCTGAGAAGCGATAGCAACCATGACGGGTGTGGACTTACAGCAATTATTACTAGAAAAATGGGGTCGTTCCTACGATATTCAGCTGCGACGCATCAAAGATAAGGTTCATGTCCAGGTAATGTGGAAATATCTCGAACAAGCTTCTTTTCCCCTCTCCGAGTCCGAATATCTGGAACATCTCAATGCGATCGCTAATTATCTCCACGAATGGGGTGGTTTTAGTCAATTTCAAGCTTTTATCCGCGAAACCCGCGAGCGTCCCCGTCTCGGTAAAGCGGTTAGTCTGCCCCTAGATCTGGGTGAAAGGGCATCGGAATGGCTGATCAGTGATCAGTGATCAATTATCAGTGACCAGTGGGATTGTTAAGTGAACAGTATACTGCATTTAAATTGCGTATTGGATATTTTAATACAAATGCTCGAACCCCCCACTCCCCCATCCCCTTCTCTAGACACAAAAAAGGCGTTAAGCTTAACCTTAACGCTTGCCTTTGATTTAATGGCAGTGACTAGCTCTTGCGACGAGCGAAAGCACCAACACCAGCAACGGCTAAGATACCCAGGATAGCAGAAGGTTCGGGTACGCCAATTGATTTTTGTCTGAAATCGTTGGTGATACTGTTAAGTGATCCGTCAACATCAGAGACAGAGAAAGTGTCTCTGACGTAAAGTTTCAGGATATTCGGAGCAATTGGAACCGTTAGGCCAGGAGAGCCAATGCCACCAATATCAGAGCTTTTGGCCTCCGAGGTTCCGACCAAACTCGACCCGCCGAAAGCATCTGACCAAACCGTCTTGCTCAGAGAGACACCGGAGTCAGTCTGGCCAGTTGTGGTATAGCCAGCGCTGAATGCTTCGAACATCTTCGTCAAAAGTTCGTTGACGTTGGGAGTGTCGGGGTCATCAATGATCTCGATCGTGTAATCTATGACATAATCGCCACCTAAACTGGTCAGAGGGGTAGCTGGGGTGAAGGTGAAGGTGTGCAAATCGCCCAAGGGCAGCACGGTTTCCGTAATGGTCAGAAAATTGGCCGGGTCATTTATACCAATGCCAGATGAGTTGATGTGTGTAAACAACTTGTCCCCTTTTCGGCAAGGATTGGTCTTGAAATTGTTGAAACTTTGTGGTAAACAATCCACCTGCGCCTGGACGGGGGCAGTATTGGCAAAGCCGAAAGCGGCAACGCTGCCAGCGATAGCAAGAGCGCCAGTGGTTAGTTGTCTAGATATGTTGGTGATCATTTTAAGTTGTTTGTCAATTTATTAATTAGGGCAGTAATGCGGAGACATCCGTAGTCTAGAATAGTTATGACCTGGGAGCATCTACCCTTTGACATAAGTAGAAATGCTTAATGATCTCAATAAAAAAGTTAAAAAAGGCAACCATTTAGATAAGCACAGCGATGACGAAGGACTTGCGGTACATTACCAGATTCCCAACTTGCACCAGTAATTTTGGCTCTTCGTTACTCTTTATGCTAAATCAACATACAAGATGCCAAGACAACATACGTTACGTCATTTCTTCGGCTAACATTTAAAATATCTCCTTCTTTTAATTGTTCGAGTATATTCTCGGCTAGTCTTTTCGTATAGGTTCGTTTCTTGGCGACAAAATCTAACTCTTCGCTAAAGGGTTTCTGACAATTATCGCACTTAAATTGACGACGATTAACTTGTAGGTATACTGGTTGACCTGAGATTGGTAAATCTTTGACTAAATGTCGATGATTTTGGTGGAGTTTATCGCTCTCTAACCCACAACGAGGACAGGTTGCTTTTTGATTTTTCGATTCGGCAAACTATACCGATATTTTCTAGGTGTAGATAGCCTTGAATACAGGTTCCTTTTAGGTTCAAAAATTTGTCAAGTATCATAAGTAAAATAATCTGGTTTTTGGCTATTATATCAAATCTTAACTCGATTGTCTATCTTTTGGTATTAACCTGTTGATGCCTTAAGTCCTTCCCTATATGGATTTCAGATACTTTTGAGCGTAGGCGCTCTCATCGAATTTTATTTTAAGTTAATTATTTGCATAACAATTCCCGAAGAGCCTAAAATCCATTTTTAATTTAATTATAACCAGCTACTTATTACAATTACATCAACCGCGCTTGTTCTTAAACCGCATCAACGGACTCATTAAATGATCGCAAAATCGAGACGATCCGATCAGCTTCCTGATCATTAAACATCCCATCTAGACCTTCGGGATGGTTATCGGTAAAGGGAGGCTCGTAGAGCGCCCCCGGATTGATAACTCCGTTTTTAGCGAGCATATCGATGATATTTTCGATAAAACGGATTTGATTGGCCGAGAAGTTTGTCCCCTGCAAATAACAGGCAAAAGCTTGTTTAGCCGCCTGGCGTGCCGCTACGCGGATCCCTGCGGGATCGAGTCCGACGATTTCCAGGATCAGGAGCTTGAGGCTTTTTGTCTGGCCAAAGACCTCCTCAAAACGCTGACGGCTCTCAATTTCTGCGGCCGAAAATAGCATCTCCTCTAGGGCAGATAAATCCGTCTCCGTTAGGGGGAGATTGCGCCGCAACTTAGCGATCGCAAGGTGATCCTGATGCTGACGGATATAGGCCTCGACTTTCCGGCGATACTGTTCGCGACTAAAACCGGTCTGATGGAGGTCACTGAGCCGTGTCGAAGTGTTGGGAATATCGACCATCTGCACCTCCCCCATCTCATCGACAAAATCGGTGATCACGATCTGCTGCTTTTGGCGATCGATAAACTTGACCAGATCCCGGACACGCACCCGAATCCCCTCCACCATTGACGGCGTTGCGCCGGTCCACCAGCTTTCGTCCTGCAGCTCGCGAATAAAGGCTAATTGCCCCTTAATCATCGGTATATCGGGTTTAGTCTCCAGTTGACAGAGAATATCCCGCACTTTGTCCCGCAATCGCTCATAACTACGGTCGGCCTTGAGAATGGCTAATTGCAGTTTCACACAGAGAAGGTCGAATTCCTTGGCCAGGGGATCCTCATTGGGCAGACTACTGGGTAAACCGGCCAAGCAGTCGGCAATGGTGGCCGCGTCCTCCTGACTGAGGTTGTCCCAACGCTGGCGCTGACTAAAGGTTTCCACCTGCGGCAAGCGACGACGCACGAGGAAATTATCCCGGGGCATGGTGGCGATGTGTTGATGGAGTGCATCGAGCAAACTCGTGTATAGGTCGCCGGCCCGCTCGACTTTGTAAGTAGAGGACTGCTCTCTCGCTCTAGGTGTTGCGCTTGGCTTGGAGGGAGCGAGACGGGTTGCCAACTCGAGGCGATGTTTAACTAGGCGACTGGTGAGGCTTTCGGGTATTTTCTGGCTTGTTTCATCGATATCCTGCTCGAAATACTCGAAATTCCCGCAGAGGTCGAAGACCAGAAACTCGGTTTTATGGTTGCCGGACCCAAACAAATCCTGACAGAGACGGGTCCCGCGCCCGATCATCTGATTGAACTTCACCCGGGAGAATACGGGCTTAAAAAAGACCAAATTGACCACTTCCGGCACATCTACGCCGGTATCGAGCATATCCACCGAGACGGCTAAAATCGGTTCTTTGTTGGCTTCGCTGAAGTCATCGAGCAGACTCTGGGCGTAATTGTCGTGACTGTCAATAACTTTGGCGAAATGACCTTTGTAGTGAGGATAGTTAATATCAAAGCGATCGCAGATACATTGGGCGTGTCGGTGATTACGGGCAAAAATAATCGTTTTACCCAATCGATCGCCACTGTTGACCTTTAGCCCCCGTTGCATCAATAATTCTAACGCTTGATCCACGGTGTCGATATTGAATAACCAGTGATTAAAGGCAGCTGCGTTAATTGCCTGCGGTAGTTCGCCGCTTTCCTCGTCCCGGAACTTCTCCTCGTAGTCTAGCCGCTCCTCCGGGGTTAGCTCACTGTATTTAACCCCAGTACGCAGAAACTTAAACGGTACAGTAACGCCCTTGGGGGGGACAAGGTAGCCATCCCTAACGGCATCATTTAACTCGTAGGCGAAGGTAGGCACGCCCTGGGGTAGCTGGAAAATGCGGTAGGTGTCCCGGTCTATTTCCGAGCGCGGCGTGGCAGTTAGCCCCACCAGCAGGGCATCGAAATAATCGAATATTTCGCCGTATTTCTGATAAATGGAGCGATGGGCCTCATCGACGATCACTAGGTCAAAATAACCCACCCCAAAGATTCGCCCCTCTGCATCCATGCGATCGATGGCGTTGAGTATGGTTTGATAGGTGGAGAAGATGACGTTAGCCCCCGTCACGTCCTTGCTGCGGGTCAGATCTAGGACGGTAACGCTGGGTAGATGACGCTGAAAGGCTCGATAGGCTTGCTTTAATAGGGCATTGCGATCGGCCAGAAACAGGACTCGGTTTACCCAATTGGCGCTCTTGAGCAGTTCCACCAATGCGATCGCAGTTCGGGTTTTACCGGTTCCGGTGGCCATAACCAACAGGGACTTACGGGCGCACTTTTCTTCAAAGGTTTCGGTGATACGGCGGATGGCCTCTTTCTGGTAGGGACGGCCGACAATATCCTCGTTAATGGCGGTGTTGCTGAGGCGTTTACGGTGGGAACGGCGGAAAATTAGCCGTTCTAGCTCGGTTTTTCGCAGGAAACCGAGGACGGGACGGGGGGGATAGGTGAGATCATCCCAGAGATAGGTTTCATAGCCGTTGCTGTAGAAAATAACGGGGCGTTGGTTGTAGTTTTTTTCTAAGCAGTCGGCGTAGAGTTTGGCCTGCTGTTGGCCGCTGTCGGGGCTTTTGCTGGTGCGTTTTGCCTCCACGAGGGCGAGGGGTTTGCCGTCATCACCCCATAGTACATAATCGGCGAAACCGCGTCCGGTATCTCCGGGCTTTTGGATGGGCATCCCCTGCAGCTCGAACTCGGTGACGTTGGCTGCTTTGGTATCCCAGCCGGCCTCTTGGAGTAGTACATCGATCAGGTAGCGGCGGGTGTCGGCTTCGTTGTAGTCGTGCTGGTCAGCGATCGTTCGATTTTGGGCGAGGAGGGCATCCCGTTCGGCCCTAGCGGCTGCGAGTTCGGCCTCGGTTTGGCGCTGTTTTGCTTCGGCCAATTGGCGCAGGGCATCGCTTTGGGACAGGCGTTTTTCCAGGTCTTGCAGTTGTTTGGGAGCGGGGGGTGCGGCCGCCGGTATCTTCTGGCGATCAAAGCTAATATCGCCCAATTTTCGCCCATTCTGCCCATAGTAGCGCACCAGCCAGTAGGTGAGATGAAATAGTTCCTCGATCAGGTGCAGGGAGTCCCGTTCACTGATGAGGCTGGTATCGTGGGCGGCGTTGTTGCCGACTTTGTGGATGGTGCGAATTTTGCCGAAAAGTCCTGGTTTAAGGTTATCTTTAAAGGTTTGCTCGTGGATGAGAGCGCCTAGGTTACTTTCCCGGGGCGGTTGCAGGTAGGGGTCGTTTTCATAGAGCCAGCAGACCATTTGTTCTAGAACAAAACGGGTATAGAAGCAACTGGCCCGGGGGTTGCTGAAGACTAATCCCTCCGCTTGGCTGGCATGATCGTAGATTGTCGGGAATTGATCTCGCAGGAAGGAGAAGTTTGAATCCATATTGCGCTCCCCAGTCTATAACTCTATTATTCCCAAAGTTTTGGCTATCTCTATATTTTACCTGATTATTGTTTAACAATTGTATAAATTCTTTGAAGTCTTGGTTCAGCATTATATTTATATTGGTGGTATTGTTGGCGAATTTGTTCTAACGCTTCTAATCGTTTTTGATAGGATTGTTTTTGCCAATAGTTAAAGTCATTATTTTGCTTTTTGATGTTAACTTTGTTAATTACTTTTTCCATTATTTTACTCCAAATGTTGCCAATTTAAAAACAGCAAGTTCGGTTATTGGCTCTCCTAGGTTTGGTGGGTAAAATGTATTCTAAGATACATTTCTCCTAGCGAGGGGGTGGAACGAACCACAAAGACACAAAGGACACAAAGATCGATCGATCCTATATAATTTAAACTTATCACACAAAGTCGAGAAGAGCCGGTTATTTTATCTAGGTTTTTCCCGCGTGACAGTGTGAGATGATAGGAATCTTGGTTAATTGTCCAACGGTCTTTTTTAATGGTATTTCCCACAAGATTATGGCAGTAATCCGCCGGCTGCCATGGCTACAGTTCCCCCCTAAATGCTCTTTGTAAAAGGGAATTAAAGAGATTTTCGGATTCATCGAATGCACCCGATAACTGATTCCGCATTTTGTGTATTTCAGATTTATACAGAATCCACTGCTCTTGAATATGAATATCTGGAACAGGAAGTTTAACTTTGCGTATTTCTACCAAGTGAAGATTAGAAACAGTCCCTGTTTTTGTATGGCTAAGTGCCTGACGTAAAGCAAAAGGAGTCCTCAAGAATGACTCTAGAAAATCACTCAGTATAATCTCTTTTTTAGGACTCAATAATGCCAGGCTAACAAAAATGCTGAAATCATTGTCCCAATCAATAATCTTTGGAATTCCAATAGTTCCGTTCTTTGAATAGAGTATATCGCCTCTTTTCGGGTGACATCTTTTGATTAATTCTTTATGCTCTTCAATCGGTATGTGTTTAACATTTTCCCAGTCTATAAAGTCATTTTGAATGTCTGTGACACGCAAGAAAGGAACTCCCGTTGATGTATAAGTTGGTGTGAAGTGTGCGCCATCTGTAATCTTAGAACACACATCATTGAGGGTTTTAACAGGATATACACTATTTTCTGGATCACCGAACATCTCTAGGAAAGTTGATCGCAATAACTCCTCAGTCAACCGAATCGCCTCTTTGCGCTTACGTCGCACCCCATCCGCTTTATCTAAAATTGCCGCAATTCTTCGCTGTTCTTCGAGGGGTGGGAGGGGTATTTTGTATTCCTTTAACTTTGTTATTGGCAGGGCTTTATAAGCAGAGCCAGAGGAAAGATTTTGCAATTCATTAATTAGTGACGATAGAAGATATCTCAAAAAAAATGGGTCAACATCTTTGAATCCTTTCAGCCATAAAATATTTCCATCTTTGAAATAAAATTCTTTCTCATTCTCGACGATATAAATTTCGCCAACAGTTCCTATGGCAGTGATAAGGATGTCTCCAACTTCAGGAACACCAAATTTTACTTTGATCTCTTCATATCTTTCTCTTGATATAAAAAGCTCGTTAGAGATGGGTTCTTTATTGGCAAGTTCTTTAATTTCTTTTGTTCTGTAAAATGGAATACCATCATCAACATATTCAGACTGAAAAATTCGTTTACTGGAAGTGATTTCTCCCAGTTCTCCTAAAAGATAGAATTTTAATTCCTTCATCCCAACATCTCCTTTAATGCGTGTAAAACCTGATCAATCTTATTTTCAAACATAAATCAAATATCCTTTCGGTTGAGCAAAACTACCAATGCAATCATTGCTCAAAGCGTAACCCCTTCGCGCCGTATATTGTCAAGAAATGGATTATCTCCGCTCTGGAACTTTGCCGCAGAGATAAAATGACGGGAAACAACCACATTATAATCAAGGCAAAGCCTAGCGATAAATTCACTCGTGCGGTCAATTTCCTGATAAGGATCCACCACACCAGAAAGAATGACCAAAAGATCGATATCAGAATCTTCCCGTCCATCTTCCCGTGCTTGGGAACCGTAAAGGACGATTTTCTGTAATTGGTTTTGATAGAGCAGATGGAAATAATCTTTTATCTCCCGCAGAATAACCTCTAGCTGTAGATTTTTCATCTCCTAATCTCCTAACATCTCCTCTAATGCGTCCAAATCCTGACGAATATCAGCCTCTAAAGCCCGTAACTTCTGTAAAATCACCTTCGGCGGCTCATAGCTCACTTCCTCGTACTCTATCTCCTTATAGCGGTTAATTGATAGATCATAAGCATTGGCCTGAATCTCCTCGCGAGGCACAAAAAACGCCTTTGCTTGGCGATTGGTATCCTTAGCGGAGTCGCGTTGCTGCCAACAGCGCAGCAAGTCTGGGATATCATTATCGGCAATCGGTTGGCGCTTATCATCGAGAGAGAAACCATCCGCCACCATGTCATAAAACCAAACGAAGTCAGTCCCCTTTTCCCTTACCCCCAGCTTCGTAAAAATCAGGATTGCAGTAGATACCCCCGCATAAGGTTTAAACACCCCCGACGGCATCGATATCACCCCCTCTAGCTTATGTTCCTCCACCAAGATGGTGCGGATGTCCTTATGGGCCTTGGACGAGCCAAATAGCACCCCATCCGGCACAATTACCGCACCTTTTCCCCCCGTCTTCAGCAAGCGCAAAAACAGGGCCATGAATAATAACTCGGTTTTAGTGGTGTCAATGATTTTCGATAAATCCTTGGCAATAGTGGACTTCTCCACCGAACCCTTAAACGGTGGATTAGCCAGAATCATGGTAAAACTATCCTCTACCCCGGCGTGGTCCTCCGATAGGGAATCCCGGGCCTCGATAATCGGCTGCTCGATACCGTGTAACATCAGGTTCATGCTGCCGATGCGTAACATCGTCGCATCGAAATCAAAACCGTGGAACATTTGGTTATTGAAATGCTCTAGGTTGCCGCGTTCATGGAGCAAACGTCCCCCCTCGCTGTCCTTTAACTCCCGCACATACTCGGCAGCCGCTACTAAAAAGCCTCCTGTGCCACAGGCCGGATCACAGATAACCTCCCGGGGTCCTGGCGCTAATAACTCCACCATCATTTTGATAATATGGCGCGGCGTGCGAAACTGTCCGTTAGTCCCGGCTGTACTCAGTTTCGAGAGCATATACTCGTAAAGGTCGCCTTTGGTGTCCCGATCCTCCATGGGGATTTTTTCAATTTGCTCGATTACCGTGGCCAGCAGGGCCGGGGAGGCGATGAGAAACACCGCGTCCTTCATGTGTTTAGCGTAGGTGCTACCCTTGGACAATTGCCCCAGATCTTTGATAAAGGGGAACGCTTCATCCCGGACAATCTGGAGCATTGTCTCGGCATCATCGAGATTTTTGAAGTGGGACCAACGGATATGCTGTTGGCTGGGGGTAAAGGTGGGATTTTCGAGGTTTTCGCCTAATCTTTGGGACCTACGCTCCTTAGCTAGTTCTAGGTCATCTAGGCGCTTGATAAAGAGTAAATAGGAAATCTGCTCGATTACCGAAAGCGGGTTACTAATGCCGTTATTCCAGAAGGTTGTCCAAAGTTTATCTATTTTGGATTTTAATTCGCCGGTGATCATCGCTGTTTACTCGTTCACTGCTTTTAATATTGCAGTAATATTGTACTGAAAATCGGGGGGTCTCTTAGGTTTTCTGGGTAAAATATATTCTAAGTAGCTGGTTATAATTAAATTAAAAATGGATTTTAGGTTCGATCCCCCTTAGTCCTAGGGTTAATTCATAGTAGGGTTGATTCATGAATCAACCCTACCCTTAGTCCCCCCTTGATAAGGGGAGTGCCGATCCCCCCTTAGTCCCCCCTTAATAAGGGGGGCATCTGATAATTTTTAACGCCTACCTACTTAAAACTGGCTAGGGGGTGGAACGAACCACAAAGACACAAAGGACACAAAGATCGATCGCTCCTATATAGCTTAGTTTCTCAATTTTATCTGGCGATCTTGCCTAGCGATCGCTTTGCAATCACTAATGAAAGTATGGCATAGAACGAGTTAGTTAGGACAGATGCCTGAAGGCTTTACTCACAGCATCCACAAGGTTTTCACTATCATTGATAATCTGACTAACATAGTTTTTCAATCTAGCCCAGAACTTTTCAATTTTGTTGAGATCTGG